>NZ_PSVI01000065.1:0-16887 GCF_002931415.1 Rathayibacter sp. AY1E8 | reverse complement strand
TCTTCGCTCCCGCCGCTCTCGAGCGCGGTGCCGCGCTCCTCATCGTGGAGCGCCCCCTCGACCTCGACGTGCCGCAGGTCCTCGTCGACGACTCCGTCGAGGCGCTCGGCGCGCTGGCGACCGAGGTCGTCCGCCGCGTCCGCGCGAAGGGCGGGCTCACCGTCATCGGCGTCACCGGCTCGAACGGCAAGACGACGACCAAGAACCTCCTCCGCACCGTCCTCGAGCGGGTCGGAGAGACGGTCGCTCCGCGCGGATCCTTCAACAACGAGGTCGGCGCGCCGATCACGATGCTCCAGGTGTCCGAGTCGACGCGCTTCCTCGTCGCCGAGATGGGCGCGAGCGCGGTCGGCGAGATCCGCCGCCTCGTCCGGATGGCCAGGCCCGACGTCGGCGTCGTCCTCGCCGTGGGCCTCGCGCACGCCGGCGAGTTCGGCGGGATCGAGCGCACGCTCGAGGCCAAGACAGAGATGGTCGCCGACCTCACCGCCGACGACGTCGCCGTGCTGAACGCCGACGACGGCCGGGTCGCCTCGATGGCGGGCCGCACCGCCGCCCGGGTCCTCTGGTTCGGCCGCGGCGAGAGCGCGGACGTCCGCGCCGTCGACATCGACGCGACCGCCGACGGCACCCGCTTCGCCATCGAGGTCTCGGCGGGGGAGGGCCGCGAGGCCGCTCGCGCCGAGCTCCTGCTGCGCGTCCTCGGCGAGCACCACGTGATGAACGCCCTCGCGGCGACCGCCGCCGCGCTCTCTGTCGGAGTGGCGCTGCCCGCGATCGTCGAGGCTCTCGCGACCGTCACCCTCGCCGAGCGCGGCCGCATGGAGGTCCTGGGCGGCGAGGACGTCCGCGTCATCAACGACGCGTACAACGCGAGTCCCGACTCCACCGCGGCCGCCCTGCGCACCCTCGCCCAGATCGCGAAGCCCGGGGGGCGCACCGTCGCCGTCCTGGGAGAGATGAGCGAGCTCGGCGAGTGGGCCGACGAGGAGCACGAGCGCGTGGGCCTGCTGGCCGTCCGCCTCAACATCTCCCAGATCGTGGTGGTGGGCCGAGGCGCCCGCCGGATCCACGTCGCGGCCGAGCGCGAGGGATCGTGGAGCGGCGAGTCCGTCTTCGCGGAGACCTCCGACGAGGCGTTCGACCTCCTCGAGGACTACCTGCGACCCGGCGACACCGTGCTGGTCAAGTCGTCCAACTCCGCGGGGCTGCGCTTCCTCGCCGACCGTCTCGGGGAGCGTCACCGATGAGGGCACTCCTCCTGTCCGGCGCGTTCTCGGGAGCCTTCACGCTCCTGATGACGCCCCTGTTCATCCGCCTCTTCCACCGCCTGCAGTGGGGCCAGTTCATCCGCGAGGACGGACCGAAGTCGCACCACGTCAAGCACGGCACGGCGACGATGGGCGGCATCGTCATCATCATCGGCACCGTGGTCGGCTACTTCCTCGGGATGCTGTTCGGCAACCGGGCGATCGCGCCGTCGGCCCTGCTGGTGCTCTTCATGATGGTCGGGCTCGGACTCGTCGGCTTCGTCGACGACTTCCTGAAGACCCGCAACCAGCGCAGCCTCGGCCTCGGCGGCTGGGCGAAGATCGCCGGACAGGTCATCGTCGCCGCGGCCTTCGCGGTGATCGCGATCATGGTCCGCGACTCCAATGGGCTCACCCCCGCGTCCACCTCGATCTCGTTCATCCGCGACCTGCCGTTCGACTTCGCCTCCCTCGGCTGGATCGGCATCGGCCTGTTCGTGCTGTGGATCTGCATCATCGTCACCAGCACGTCGAACGGCGTGAACGTCGCCGACGGGCTCGACGGACTCGCGACCGGGTCCTCGATCCTCGCGATCGGCTCCTACGTCATCATCGGGTTCTGGCAGTCGAACCAGTGGTGCTTCGACCAGCACCTCAACCCCGAGGTCGTCGACAAGTGCTACCAGGTGAGCGACCCGTTCGACCTGGCCATCATCGCGGCGGCCGTCTCCGGTGCCCTGGTGGGCTTCCTCTGGTGGAACACCTCGCCGGCGCAGATCTTCATGGGCGACACCGGCTCGCTCGGCCTCGGCGGCGCGCTCGCGGCCCTGGCGATCCTCACCCGCACCGAGCTGCTGGTCATCCTCATCGGCGGCCTGTTCGTCATCGTGACCGGCTCGGTCATCCTCCAGCGGATCTACTTCAAGCTGACCCGGGGCAAGCGCATCTTCCTGATGAGCCCGCTCCACCACCACTTCGAGCTCAAGGGCTGGGCCGAGATCACGGTCGTGGTCCGGTTCTGGATCATCGCCGGCATCTTCGTCGCCGCCGGAGTCGGGCTCTTCTACCTGGAATGGCTGTCGCTGGCATGACCGATCCCGCCCGTCCCGACTCCCTCCGCAGCTGGCACTCGGACTGGCGCGGCCTGCGCGTCGCCGTGCTGGGCCTGGGCGTCACCGGGTTCTCGGTGGCCGACACCCTGACCGAGCTCGGCTCCGAGGTGCTGGTCCTCGCCGACCGCGCCGACGAGGAGCGCGAGCGCCTGCTCGAGGTGATCGGCGCCCGCCTGCACCGGGCCGACCGCCTCGACTCCGCTCCGGAGGAGCTGCACGCGTTCTCACCGGAGCTGGTCGTGGTGTCGCCCGGCTTCCGGCCGACGCACCCGATCCTCGTGTGGGCGGCGGAGTCCGGGATCCCCGTGTGGGGCGACGTCGAGCTCGCCTGGCGTGTCCGCGACAAGGTCGTGCGCGCCGACGGCACTCCGGCCGACTGGGTGGCCGTCACCGGCACCAACGGGAAGACCACGACCGTCCAGCTCACGGCGACGATGCTCGTGGCCGGCGGCCTCCGCGCCGCCCCCTGCGGCAACATCGGCGTGCCCGTGCTCGACGCGGTCCGCGACCCGCAGGGCTTCGACGTCCTCGTCGTGGAGCTCTCGAGCTACCAGCTGCACTACCTGGGCGCGATCGAGCCGATCGCGAGCGCGTGCCTCAACATCGCCGACGACCACCTCGACTGGCACGGCTCGTTCGACGCCTACCGCGCGGCCAAGGGCAAGGTCTACGCCGGCACCCGCGTCGCCTGCGTGTACAACCGCGCCGACGCGGCGACCGAGCAGATGGTCCTCGACGCCGAGGTGGTGGAGGGCGCCCGGGCGATCGGGTTCGGCCTCGGCGTACCCGGCCCGAGCGACTTCGGGATCGTCGACGGCATCCTCTGCGACCGCGCCTTCCTCGAGGACCGCCGCACCAGTGCCCTCGAGATCACCACCGTGGACGAGCTCGCCGCTCGGAACCTCGCCGCTCCGCACATCGTCCAGAACGTGCTCGCCGCGGCAGCGCTCTCCCGAGCGTGCGGGATCGAGGTCACGGCCGTCCGCACCGCGCTGGCGTCCTTCGAGCTCGACGCCCACCGCATCCAGGTCGTCGCCGAGCACGACGGGGTGACCTGGGTGAACGACTCCAAGGCCACGAACCCGCACGCCGCCGACGCCTCGCTGCGCGCGTACCCGTCGGTCGTCTGGGTCGTCGGCGGCCTGCTCAAGGGCGTCGACGTGGACGCCCTCGTGGCCGCGCACGTCGGCCGCCTGCGGGGCGCCGTGGTGATCGGCGCCGACCGCTCGGCGCTGCTCGCGGCATTCCGACGACACGCGCCCGCCCTCCCCGTGAGCGAGGCGGTGCCGGACGACACTGGTGCGGTGATGCAGGCGGCCGTCGAGGCGGCCGCGACGCTCGCCCGCTCGGGGGACGTCGTCCTGCTCGCACCCGCCGCGGCCTCGATGGACCAGTTCCTCGACTACGCGGCTCGGGGCCGCTCCTTCGCGGCCGCCGTGGCGACACACATGGGAGGGGGAGCCGATGACCGCTCCGACGACGAGCCGCCCCGCGGGCCGCTCGCGCACTGAGCCGCGCGGGAAGGACCGGAGCGGGGCCCGCTCCGCGCGGATCGTCCTCTCGAAGGTCTTCGCCTCCCACTCGCCGAACTTCTACCTCCTCTTCGGAACCACGCTCTTCCTGGTGCTGTTCGGACTGACGATGGTGCTCTCCTCCTCGTCGGTCACCTCCTACGTGTCGAGCGACGACTCCTTCGGGGGCTTCCTGCGCCAGGGCGGGTTCGCCCTCCTCGGGATCCCGATGATGCTGGTGGTCTCGCGGCTGCCCCTCGGCGTGTGGAAGCGCGTGACGCCGATCCTGCTCATCGCCGGCTGCGTCCTCCAGTGCCTCGTGCTCTTCACACCGCTCGGCGACTCCGTCGGCGGGAACCGCAACTGGATCCGCCTCGGCGCCTTCAGCATGCAGCCCTCCGAGATCATCAAGCTCGCGCTCGCCCTCTGGCTGGGGCTCCTGCTCGCCCGCCGCTACCGGTCGCCGAAGGACTGGAAGGACGCGCTCATCCCCGTCCTGATCGTCGGCGGCGCGGCGATCGGACTGGTCCTCATCGGAGGCGACCTGGGCACGGTCGTGATCATGGCGGGCATCGTCCTCGCCGCACTCTTCTACGCGAACGTCCAGATGAAGGTCCTTGTGCCGATCGTGGTGGTCGGTGCGATCGGAGCGGTGCTGTTCGCCGTCTCCAGCGACAACCGCCTCACCCGGATCATGTCCTTCCTCGGCGACTGCTCCAACGTCGAGGAGTACCAGAACTCGTGCTGGCAGCCGGTGCACGGCACCTGGGCGATGGCCTCCGGCGGGATCTTCGGCGTGGGCCTCGGCAACTCCAAGGCCAAGTGGTCCTGGCTGCCCGCCGCGGACAACGACTACATCTTCGCCATCATCGGCGAGGAGCTCGGGCTGATCGGAGCGATCGTCGTCCTGGCGCTGTTCGTGGTCCTCGCGGTCGCCTTCTTCCGCGTCATCCACGCGTCCTCCGATCCGTTCGTGCGGATCAGCACCGGCGCGATCATGGTCTGGCTGATCGGCCAGGCGTTCGTCAACATCGGCGTCGTCCTGGGGGTGCTCCCGGTGCTGGGGGTCCCGCTGCCGCTGATCTCCTCCGGAGGCACCGCCCTGCTCAGCTCGCTCCTCGCCATCGGCGTCGTCCTCTCCTTCGCCCGCACCCAGACCGCGCCCCTGCCCGGCGCTGGCGTGCTGCGCCGCAGGAAGGCGGCGGCGGAATGACCCGCTACCTGCTCGCCGGCGGCGGCACCGCCGGCCACGTCAATCCGCTGCTCGCGACGGCCGACGAGATCCGCAGGCGGAACCCGCGCGACGAGGTGCTCGTGCTCGGCACCGCCGAGGGGCTCGAGGCGCGCCTCGTCCCCCTCCGCGGCTACGAGCTCTCGGTGATCCCGCGGCTGCCGTTCCCGCGCCGCCCGAACGCGGCGGCGCTGCGGTTCCCCGGAGCCTTCCGCGCGACCATCGCCGGCATCGTCCGGACGATCCGCGACCGGCGGATCGACGCGGTGGTCGGCTTCGGAGGGTACGCGGCAGCACCCGCCTACCTGGCGGCCCGCCGCGCCGGCGTCCCCTTCACCGTCCACGAGGCCAACGCGCGCCCCGGGCTCGCGAACCGCCTCGGCGCGCGCGCGACCCGCTCGGTCGGCGTGGCCTTCGAGGGCACGCCCCTGCCGCACGCGCGGGTGGTCGGCATGCCGCTGCGCCGCGAGATCGCCGAGCTCGACCGGGCCGCGCGCCGCGACGAGGCGATGGCGGCGCTGGGCCTCGACCCGTCCCGGCAGACCCTCCTGGTGACCGGCGGCTCCCTCGGCGCTCGCCGGATCAACGCGACAGTGCACGCCGCCGCCCGGGATCTCGTCGCCACCGGCTTCCAGGTCCTCCACATCACGGGCGACCGCGCCGAGATCACGGACCCGGGGGTGGCCGGCTACCACCTCCTCGCCTACTGCGACCGGATGGACCTCGCGCTGTCCGCCGCGGACGTGGCCGTCTCCCGCGCGGGGGCGGCGACCGTCAGCGAGCTGACAGCCCTCGGCCTGCCCGCGGTCTACGTCCCGTACCCGGTCGGCAACGGCGAGCAGCGCTACAACGCGCGCGGCGTCGTCGACGCCGGGGGAGCGGTCCTCGTCGAGGACGCCGCCTTCCTCCCCGGCTGGGTCCAGCGGGAGCTCGTACCGCTCCTGGCCGACACCGCCCGTCGCGACGAGATGGCGCGCCGGGCCGCCCGCGTGGGAGTCCGCGACGGCTCCGGGCGGCTCGTCGACCTGATCGAGTCGACCCTCTCCGCTCCGCGCTGAGCCCGCTCCGCGCGGCTCGGGAGAGCACTCCCGCCCACCGTCTACACTGATCCGGCGCACCGCGGGAGGCTCCTCCCGCCCGCCGCGACCCACCCGAAAGCGAGAGCCCCGTGATCAAGCCCGACCTCGGCATCACCGTCCCCGACGAGCTCGGCTCGGTCCACTTCATCGGCATCGGCGGCTCCGGGATGAGCGGGATCGCCCGGCTGTTCCACCACGCCGGGCACCGGGTCACCGGGTCGGACGTCCGCGAGTCCCACCCCATCGAGCAGCTGCGGGAGCTCGGCGTCCCGGTCGCCATCGGCCACGACGCGGCGAACCTCGGGGACGCCGAGGCGGTCGTCGTCACCTCCGCCCTGTGGCCCGACAATCCGGAGTACCTGCTTGCGAAGGAGCGCGGCCTGCCCGTGCTGCACCGCTCGCAGGCCCTCGCCTGGCTGGTGCGCGGCAAGCGCCTGGTCGCGGTGGCCGGAGCGCACGGCAAGACCACGTCGACCGGCATGATCGTCACCGGCCTGCTCGGCGTCGACGCCGACCCCAGCTTCGTCAACGGCGGCATCATCGAGAGCCTCGGCACCTCCTCCGCCGCCGGCTCCGGCGAGGTCTTCGTCGTCGAGGCCGACGAATCGGACGGCAGCTTCCTCCTCTACGACACCGCGGTCGCCCTCATCACGAACGTCGACCCGGACCACCTCGACCACTACGGATCGCTGGAGGCGTTCGAGGAGGCCTTCGTCACCTTCGCCTCCTCCGCGAGCGAGCTCGTCGTCATCTCCTCCGACGACCCCGGCGCCGTCCGCGTCACCGAGCGGCTGGACGGCGGACGGGTGCTGACCTTCGGCGAGGCCGAGGGGGCGGACGTCCGCGTCGTCGACCTCGACCTCGTCGGCCCCGTCGGCTTCTCGGTCGAGTACGAGGGCAGGCGCTACTCGGCCCGCCTCCGCATCCCCGGCCGGCACAACGCGATCAACGCGGCCGGCGCGTTCGCAGTGCTGGTGGGCCTGGGCTTCGATCCGGCCGCCTCGCTCGAGGCCGTGTCGGCGTTCGGAGGCACGGAGCGCCGCTTCGAGCTGCACGGAGCGGTCCGCGGAGTCAGCGTCTACGACGACTACGCCCACCACCCCACCGAGGTGGCCGCCGCCCTCTCCGCCGCGCGCACCGTGGTCGGCGAGGGCCGCATCATCGCCGTGCACCAGCCGCACCTCTACAGCCGCACCCGCCTCTTCGCCCGCGAGTTCGCCGAGACGCTCGAGCGCTACGCCGACGAGACGATCGTCCTCGACGTCTACGGGGCGCGCGAGGATCCGGAGCCCGGAGTGACCGGAGCGCTGGTCAGCGAGAAGTTCGCCGACCCGTCGCACGTCTCGTTCGTCCCGGACTGGGCGGAGGCGGCCCGCCTCGCGGCCGGCATCGCGCGCGAGGGCGACTTCGTCATCACCCTCGGCTGCGGCGACGTCTACCGGATCATCCCGCAGGTGCTCGAGTCGCTCGGCGCGAGCGAGGCCGCGCCGGTCGCACGATGACCGCGGTCCTCGCGCCCGAAGCGGGGGAGCGGCCGTGAAGCGGCTCGACGGCGGACGCCCTCCGGCGCCCGGTCGGAGCGTCCCCACGCGCGGCGGCGAGCCGGAGCCGGACACCGAGCCGATCCGGATCGTCTCCGCGATCCGCGTGGACCCGGAGCCGGCCGAGCGCACTCCGTCGCGCGCGGGCGCGGTCCGCCGCACCCTCTCGGGCCTGCGCCTGCCCGGTGCCGAGAACCGGGCCGTCTCCCGGGCCGCCCGCGAGCGGAGGCGCTACGAGCGGGGGGAGGTCCGCCGCTTCACGAAGCGCGCGCGTCGGCGCCGCCTGATCGCCCTGGTCGTGGCCGGATCGCTCGTCGCCCTCGCCCTCATCGTCGGAGTCGCGGCCTTCTCGCCGCTCATGGCCGTGCGCACGATCGAGATCTCGGGCACTCAGCGCGTCGACGCCGCCGCCCTGCAGAGCGAGCTCGACGACCAGCTCGGCGTCCCGCTCACCCTGGTGGACCGGGACGAGGTCGGCCGCGTGCTGGGCGCGTCCCCGCTCATCCAGAGCTACTCGGTGCAGACCCGGCCGCCGAGCACCCTCGTGGTGTCGATCGTCGAGCGCACGCCCCTCGGCGTGATCGCGGCGGGGGGCCGCTTCGAGCTCGTGGACGCGGCCGGAGTCGTCATCGAGACGGCGGACTCGGCGCAGCCCGGCTACCCGGTCCTCACCACCGCGTCCGGTGACGCCTCGGGAGCCGGCTTCCGCGCGACCGCGCGGGTGCTGCGCTCCCTGCCCGCGTCGCTCGCTCCGCAGGTGACGGCCGCCACGGCCACGACCGGCGACGACGTCTCGCTCACCCTGCAGAACGGCACGGAAGTCGTCTGGGGCGGGTCGGACGAGTCGGCGCTCAAGGCCGTCGTGCTCGAGAAGCTGATGGCCGCGACCGACCCCGCCGTCGTCGGCACTTACGACGTGTCCTCGCCCCAGGCCGCCGTCGTGGCGCCCCGGCCCTGACCGGCGGCGGATCCGCGCGTTCTTTCGAGCGTTGCGGGCGTGTCTGCTGGGAGCGCGACCGGACTCCGCCTACCGTCGGAGCCGAACCCCAAATGCATACTCAGCATAACTTTAAGCCTCAACTACAGGTTTAAGGTTCAGCCCGGAGGCCGGAGACGTGACTTCAAACCAGAACTACCTCGCCGTGATCAAGGTCGTCGGCATCGGCGGTGGCGGCGTCAACGCCGTCAACCGCATGATCGAGCTCGGCCTGCGTGGTGTCGAATTCATCGCGATCAACACGGACGCCCAGGCGCTCCTGCTCAGCGACGCCGACGTCAAGCTCGACGTGGGCCGCGAGCTGACGCGCGGACTCGGCGCCGGCGCCGACCCCGAGGTCGGCCGCCGCGCCGCCGAGGACCACGCCGAGGAGATCGAGGAGGTCCTCGCGGGGGCCGACATGGTCTTCGTCACCGCGGGCGAGGGCGGCGGCACCGGCACAGGCGGCGCGCCCGTCGTCGCGCGGATCGCCAAGTCGATCGGCGCCCTCACCATCGGCGTCGTGACCAAGCCCTTCGGGTTCGAGGGACGCCGTCGGCAGACGCAGGCCGAGGCCGGCGTCGCGACGCTGAAGAACGAGGTCGACACGCTCATCGTCGTTCCGAACGACCGCCTGCTCGAGATCAGCGACCGCGGCATCTCGATGCTCGAGGCCTTCGCGACCGCCGACCAGGTGCTCCTCGCCGGCGTCCAGGGCATCACCGACCTGATCACCACGCCCGGCCTGATCAACCTCGACTTCGCCGACGTGAAGTCGGTCATGCAGGGCGCGGGCTCGGCGCTGATGGGCATCGGCTCGTCGCGCGGCGCCGATCGCGCGATCAAGGCGGCCGAGCTGGCCGTCGCCTCACCGCTGCTCGAGGCCAGCATCGACGGCGCGCACGGCGTGCTCCTCTCGATCCAGGGCGGCTCGAACCTCGGCATCTTCGAGATCAACGACGCGGCGCGCCTCGTCCAGGAGGCGGTGCACGCCGAGGCGAACATCATCTTCGGTGCCGTGATCGACGACACGCTCGGCGACGAGGTGCGCGTCACCGTCATCGCCGCGGGGTTCGACGGCGGAGAGCCGGGCGGAACCGCTCAGGCCGCGATCGCTCAGCCGCGCCAGCAGCAGAGCTCGGCGAGCGAGTCGGCCGCCGAGGCCGTCCCGGCTCCCGCCGCCGCCCCTGCGGCCGGCTCGATCTGGTCGAGCACCCCCGTCGCCGCCCCGGCCCCGGTCGCCGACCCGTCCTTCGACGACGACGACAGCGACCTGGACATCCCCGACTTCCTCAAGTAGTCGTGCCGGATCCGGAGCTGGCCGCGCGCTGGGCCGAGGTCTCCGAGCGGGTCGCCGACGCGACCCGCTCGGCCGGTCGCGAGGCGTCCTCGGTCACGACCATCGTGGTGACCAAGTTCCACCCCGTGTCGCTGCTCCGCGACCTCCTCGAGCTGGGCGTCGTCGACTTCGGCGAGAACCGGCACCAGGAGGCGCAGGAGAAGTCGGCCGAGCTGGCGGGGACCGCTGCGCGCTGGCACTTCATCGGGCAGCTCCAGAGCAAGAAGGCGCGCCAGGTGCGCCGCTACGCCGACGCGGTCCACTCCGTCGACCGGCTCGCGCTCGTCCCGCTACTCGAGGCGGGGGAGGAGCCGCTCGACGTGTTCCTGCAGGTCAACCTCACCGAGGATCCCGACCGCGGGGGAGCGTCGCCCGCCGACGTCGAGCCCCTCGCCGAGGCTCTCGCCGGGGCGCCCGGCCTCACGCTGCGCGGCGTGATGGCGGTCGCCCCGCTGGACGAGGAGCCCCGTCCGGCGTTCGCCCGGCTCCGGTCCATCTCCGACCGCGTGCGCGCCGTCGAGCCCTCCGCCACGGCGATCTCGGCGGGCATGTCGAACGACTTCGCCGAGGCGATCGCGGAGGGTGCGACACACCTGCGAATCGGATCGGCAATCACCGGAGAACGCCCCGCCCGCACCTAACCTCGTGGTGACCCACCTGTGGGAGCACACACGACACGGAGGACACCCCATGGCCAACCCGCTGAAGAAGACGATGGTCTACCTCGGACTCGCCGACGAAGAGGTCGAGTACGAGCGCGCAGAGCCCGTCGAGGCGGCCCCGGCGACGGCCCACCGCGCACCGGTCTCCCCGGTGCAGCCCGTCCCTCCCGTCGAGCCGGTGCAGCAGCCCCGCGCGACGGTCACCCCGCTCCGCAAGCCCACCCCCCAGACCCCGAAGGCGACGGCACCCGCCGAGATGAACGAGATCCTCACCGTCCACCCGAAGCAGTACCGCGACGCGCAGGTCATCGCGGAGAACTTCCGCGACGGCATCCCCGTGATCATCAACCTCTCGCAGATGAGCGATGCGGACGCCCGCCGCCTCATCGACTTCGCGAGCGGACTCTCGCAGGGCCTCTACGGCCGCATCGAGCGCGTGACGAGCAAGGTCTTCCTGCTCTCGCCGTCGCACATCACCGTCGCCGGCGACTCCGCCTCCGCCGAGAGCGACGCCGACGCGTCGTTCTTCGCGAAGTCCTGATCCCGGGGAGCCCTGGCCCCCGGTGACCTCCGTCGTCTCGCTCCTCGGGAGCGTCCTGTACTTCGTGCTGCTGCTCTACTTCTTCGCGATGTGGGCGCGGTTCGTGCTCGACCTCGTCCGCGTGATCCGACGCGACTGGCGCCCCCGCGGTGCCGGCCTCGTCGCCGCGGAGGGCGTCTACACCGTCACGGACCCGCCGATCGGCTTCTTCCGACGCCTGATCAAGCCGGTCTCCATCGGTCCGATCGCCCTCGATTTCGGCTGGAGCCTCACCATGCTCTGCGTCATCGTGGGCATGTACATCGCCACGTGGCTCCAGCGCGCCTGACCGTCCCTGTATCGTTGGCACGTCCGGACGTTCCCCGCGGTGTCAGCACTGCGCCGTGCGCCTGAAGTTGCTAGCTTTAGTCGCGCGTTGTTAAACGTGTACCTACTTGAAATCGAAGGTGGAAAGCCATGGCGCTCACTCCCGAAGACGTTGTCAACAAGCGGTTCCAGCCGACCAAGTTCCGTGAGGGATACGACCAGGACGAGGTCGACGACTTCCTCGACGAGGTCGTCGTGGAGCTCCGCCGCCTGAACCAGGAGAACGAGGAGCTTCGTCAGCGCCTCTCCTCCGGCGACAGCCGCCCCTCGGACGCCCGAGTCTCCGACGCCCCGCGCGAGAGCACTCCTGCTCCCGCCCCGGTGGTCGACGAGGCACCCGAGCCGGAGTCGCAGCCCGAGCCCGAGCCCACCCCGGCTCCCGCACCGGTCGTCGCTCCCGTCAGCTCCTCGCAGTCGGCTCCGGTCGACGAGGCCGAGAGCTCCAGCGGACTCCTGCAGCTCGCCCGCCGCCTCCACGAGGAGCACGTGCGCGAGGGTGCCGAGAAGCGCGACGCTCTCGTCGCCGAGGGCCGTGCCACGGCCGCCCGCATCGTCGCCGAGGCCGAGGCCAAGCAGCGCCAGCAGGTCGCGAAGCTCGAGGAGGAGCGCGCGACGGTCGAGCACCGCATCGACGAGCTCCGCACCTTCGAGCGCGAGTACCGCCAGAAGCTGAAGAGCTACATCGAGGGCCAGCTCCGCGACCTCGACACCCAGCCGGCGTCGACGGAGTCCTCGCTGTCGGGCTTTGGGGCGTAGTCCCGCCGCAGCGGACGTCAGGCCGAGGGTGCTCGTCACCCTCGGCCTCGTCGCGCTCGCGGTCTTCGCGATCGATCAGACCGCGAAGTTCCTGGTCACGACGAACCTGACCCTGGGCGAGGACGTCCACGTCCTCGGCGACGTCCTGATCCTGCACTACGTGAAGAACCCGGGTGCCGCCTTCTCCCTCGCGAGCGGGTCGACCTGGATCTTCTCGATCATCGCGGCGTGCGTCGTCGTCGCCGTGATCTGGTTCTCGCGCCGGATCCGCTCCACCGCGTGGGGCGTCTTCTTCGGCCTGCTGCTCGGCGGCACCCTCGGCAACCTCTTCGACCGGCTGTTCCGAGAGCCCTCCTTCGGGCTCGGACACGTCGTCGACTTCCTCTTCACGCCGTGGCTGCTCCCGGCGATCTACAACGTCGCCGACATCGCGATCTGCACGGCGATGGCGCTGTTCGTCCTCCTGAGCGTGCGGGGCGTCGGCCTCGACGGCACCCGCGAGCGCGCGGGCCGCGACGAGCAGGTCGCGTCCGAGGACGGCGCTCCCGCCGCCCCCGGAGCGGGCGCCCCCGCAGCGGCCTCCTCCGTCGAGGAGGCGGCCCGCGACGCCGACCGCCCCGGCGGACGCTGATGGCGCAGTCCCGAGAGCTGCCGGTCCCGGACGGGCTCGACGGCCTCCGCGTGGACGCGGCCGTCGCGAAGCTGCTCGGCTTCTCACGCACCTTCGCGGCCGAGGTCGCCGAGGCGGGCGGAGTGAGCGCCGACGGACGGGTCCTCGACAAGAGCGACCGCGTGCGCGCCGGAACCTGGCTGAGCGTCGAGTGGAACCCGCGCGAGGAGCCGCGGATCGTGCCGATGGCGGTCCCCGGCCTCGGCATCGTGCACGACGACGACGACATCGTGGTGATCGACAAGCCCGTCGGAGTGGCCGCGCACCCCGCCGTGGGCTGGGAGGGACCGACGGTGCTCGGCGCCCTCGCCGCCGCGGGCTTCACCGTGTCGACCTCCGGTGCGGCCGAGCGCGCGGGCATCGTGCACCGGCTCGACGCCGGCACGAGCGGCCTCATGGTCGTCGCGAAGTCCGAGCGCGCCTACACGCACCTCAAGCGCGCGTTCCACGACCGCACGGTCGAGAAGGTCTACCACGCGGTCGTGCAGGGCCACCCCGACCCGCTCGCCGGGACGATCGACGCCCCGCTCGGCCGCCACCCGTCCTCGGACTGGAAGTTCGCGGTCCGCGCCGACGGCAAGCCCTCGGTGACCCACTACGAGACGATCGAGGCCTTCCCGTTCGCCTCCCTCCTCGAGATCCACCTCGAGACCGGCCGCACCCACCAGATCCGCGTGCACATGGCCGCCCAGCGCCACCCGTGTGTCGGCGACGCCATGTACGGCGCCGATCCGACCCTCTCGAAGCGGCTCGGCCTCACCCGCCAGTGGCTCGACGCGGTCCGGCTCGGCTTCACCCACCCGGGCTCGGGGGAGTGGGTGCAGTTCGAGGCGTCCTACCCCGACGACCTGGTGCACGCCCTCGAGGTGCTGCGCGGAGAGTGATCCGCGCTCTCCCGGCCGGACCCGCGTCCGGCGCGGTTAGACTTCTTCCCGCCGTGTCCACGGGCCCTCCCGGGTCGCCGGCCATCCCTCCCCTGCCCGCAGTCCGCCGGAGGCGCATCCTTGCCGAGTAACGATTCCTTCGTCCACCTCCACGTGCACAGCGAGTACTCGATGCTCGACGGTGCAGCGCGGGTGAAGCCGCTGATCGACGCGGCGGTCGAGGAGGGTATGCCGGCCATCGCCGTGACCGACCACGGGAACGTGTTCGGCGCCTTCGACTTCTGGCGCACCGCGACGGCGGCGGGGATCAAGCCGATCATCGGCACCGAGGCCTACCTCACCCCGGGGACGCACCGCTCCGACAAGACCCGCATCCGCTGGGGCGACGGCGGAGGGGACGACGTGTCCGGCTCCGGCGCGTACACCCACATGACGCTGCTCAGCTCGACCACGACGGGCATGCACAACCTCTTCCGCCTCTCCTCGCGCGCGTCGATCGAGGGCTACTACTTCAAGCCGCGCATGGACCGCGAGATCCTCTCGCAGTACTCCGAGGGCCTGATCGGCACCACGGGCTGCCCGAGCGGCGAGGTCCAGACGCGCCTGCGCCTCGGCCAGTACAAGGAGGCCCGCCAGGCGGCCGCCGACTACCGCGACATCTTCGGCAAGGAGAACTTCTTCGCCGAGATCATGGATCACGGCCTCGACATCGAGCGGCGGGTGATCGGCGACGTCATCCGGCTCGCGAAGGACCTCGACCTCCCGTTGGTCGCCACCAACGACCTTCACTACACGCACGCGCACGACGCGACCTCGCACGCGGCGCTGCTCTGCGTGCAGTCCGGAACCACCCTCGACGACCCCAAGCGCTTCAAGTTCGACGCGGACGAGTTCTACCTCAAGTCGCCGCGCGAGATGCGCCAGGTCTTCCGCGACCACCCCGAGGCCTGCGACAACACGCTCCTCATCGCGGAGCGCTGCGACGTCCAGTTCGACACCTCGGCGAACTACATGCCCCGCTTCCCGGTGCCGGAGGGCGAGACGGAGGACACCTGGTTCGTGAAGGAGGTCGAGGCCGGACTGCGCGAGCGCTACCCGGACGGCATCTCCCAGGAGGTGCGCGACCGGGCGGACTACGAGACCCGCGTCATCCTGCAGATGGGCTTCCCCGGCTACTTCCTCGTCGTCGCCGACTTCATCAACTGGTCCAAGCGCAACGGGATCCGCGTCGGTCCCGGCCGCGGCTCCGGTGCCGGCTCGATGGCGGCCTACGCCATGAAGATCACCGACCTCGATCCGCTGCGCCACGGCCTGATCTTCGAGCGCTTCCTCAACCCCGACCGCGTCTCCATGCCCGACTTCGACGTCGACTTCGACGACCGTCGCCGCGGCGAGGTCATCCGCTACGTCACCGAGAAGTACGGCGACGAGCGCGTCGCGCAGATCGTCACCTACGGCACCATCAAGGCGAAGCAGGCTCTCAAGGACGCCTCGCGCGTCCTCGGCTTCCCGTTCGGGATGGGCGAGAAGCTGACGAAGGCCATGCCGCCCGCGATCATGGGCAAGGACATCCCGCTCAGCGGCATCAACGACCCCGCCCACGCGCGCTACAAGGAAGCGCTCGACGTGCGCAACGTCATCGCCGAGGACCCGCAGGCCAAGCTGGTCTTCGACACCGCGCTCGGACTCGAGAACCTCAAGCGCCAGTGGGGCGTGCACGCGGCCGGCGTCATCATGTCCAGCGATCCGCTGCTCGACATCATCCCGATCATGAAGCGGGAGCAGGACGGCCAGATCGTCACGCAGTTCGACTACCCCGCGTGCGAGTCGCTCGGGCTGATCAAGATGGACTTCCTGGGGCTGCGGAACCTCACGATCATCGACGACGCCCTCGACAACATCCGCGCCAACCGCGGACAGGACCTCGTGCTCGAGGACCTCGAGCTCGACGACCAGGCCGCCTACGACCTCCTCGCGCGTGGCGACACGCTCGGCGTCTTCCAGCTCGACGGCGGCCCGATGCGCGGCCTTCTCCGACTGATGAAGCCCGACAACTTCGAGGACATCTCCGCAGTCCTCGCGCTCTACCGGCCGGGCCCGATGGGCGCCGACTCCCACACCAACTACGCGCTGCGGAAGAACGGCGTGCAGGAGATCACCCCGATCCATCCGGAGCTCGAGGAGCCGCTCTCGGAGGTGCTCGGAGGGACCTACGGCCTGATCGTGTACCAGGAGCAGGTCATGTCGATCGCGCAGAAGCTCGCGGGCTTCACGCTCGCGCAGGCCGACCTGCTGCGGCGCGCGATGGGCAAGAAGAAGAAGTCCGAGCTGGACAAGCAGTTCGAGGGCTTCTCGGGCGGCATGATCGCCAACGGCTACTCGATGGAGGCCGTCAAGACCCTCTGGGACATCCTGCTGCCCTTCTCCGACTACGCCTTCAACAAGGCGCACTCGGCGGCGTACGGCGTCGTCTCCTACTGGACGGCGTACCTCAAGGCGCACTACCCCGCGGAGTACATGGCCGCGCTGCTCACCAGCGTCGGCGACTCCAAGGACAAGATGGCCGCCTACCTCAACGAGTGCCGGCGGATGGGGATCAAGGTGCTCCCGCCGGACGTCAACGAGTCGATCGGCTTCTTCACCGCCGTCGGCACCGACATCCGCTTCGGCCTCGGCGCCGTCCGCAACGTCGGCATGAACGTCGTCGAGGGCATCCGGGCCGCCCGCGAGGAGAAGGGCCGCTTCGAGACGTTCCACGACTTCCTCCGCAAGGTGCCGCTGCAGGTGACCAACAAGCGCACCATCGAGTCGCTCATCAAGGCCGGCGCCTTCGACTCGCTCGGCTCGACGCGCCGCGCCCTGGTCGAGGTGCACGAGGACGCCGTCGAGGCGGCGGTGGGGGAGAAGCGCAACGAGGCGAACGGCCAGGTCGGCTTCGACTTCGACAGCCTCTGGGACGAGCCGCAGGC
>NZ_PSVI01000064.1:0-16891 GCF_002931415.1 Rathayibacter sp. AY1E8 | reverse complement strand
AGGACGACGACAAGTACACGCGCGGGGTGCTGGGGATCGCGACCGGGTCGGAGCGCTACCCGGGAGCGGCGGTGCTCGGCGTCGAGGCGGCGGTGCGGAGCCGGTGAGCCGGGCCGCGGGCGTCGCTTCCTCCAGGACAACGGCGGCGGTCCCGGTTCGGTTCAGCGCTCGTCCGACGGGCGTGTCAGCGCAGGAGTGCGGCGACCACTCCGGGCAGGTGCTCCGCGATGTCGAGCGCGGCGATCGGGCCGCCGGCGGAGGCGCTCCGTCCGGCCTCCGCGTGCAGGACGGCGGCCGCGGCGGCCACCGGGGCGAGGTCCTCCGCGGTCAGAGTCGTCCCGGCCGCCTCGGCGTCCGCGGCCCGACCGGCGAGGAGTGCGCCGAGCACGCCGCCGAGGACGTCGCCGCTGCCCGCGGTCGCCAGCCAGGGCGTGGATCCGGAGACCTCGAGCTCGACGCCGCCCGCGACGACGTGGGTGGTGCCGCCCTTGAGGAGCACGCAGACTCCGAGGCGGTCCGCCGCCCGGCGCGCCCACTCCCCCGGGGCCTCGGCGATCGTCGCGGCGTCCGCGTCCAGACCCGCTCGGCCGAGCACTCCGGCGAGCTCGCGGTAGTGCGGCGTGATGACGACCGGGCCTGCGGCCTCGTCGATCAGGTCGAGCGCGCCCGCGTCGAGCACCACCGGGACTCCCGAGTGCAGCTGCTCGATCAGGGTGCGCCGCTCCTCGTCGCTGCGGTCCTCGGCGGCGTGCTCGGCGCACTCCTCGCCGGTCGGGCCGCGGACGCCGAGGCGGCCGGGACGACTCTGACCGCGGAGGACCTCGCCCCGGTGGCCGCCGCGGCCGCCGTCCTGCACGCGGAGGCCGGACGGAGCGCCTCCGCCGGCGGCCCGATCGCCGCGCTCGACATCGCGGAGCACCTGCCCGGAGTGGTCGCCGCACTCCTGCGCTGACACGCCCGTCGGACGAGCGCTGAACCGAACCGGGACCGCCGCCGTTGTCCTGGAGGAAGCGACGCCCGCGGCCCGGCTCACCGGCTCCGCACCGCCGCCTCATCGGGTGCTCGAAGCGAGCACCTCTACCGTCGGATCCGCCGCGTCCGCCTTGACCAGGAGAACAGACATGACCGCGAAGACCACGACTCCCGCCCGCTACGCCCTGACCCTCCTCGCCGGCGCCGGCACCCTCGCCGCGCTCGCCGCCTGCTCCAGCACCACCACGACCGGGAGCGACGCCGCCGACGCGGCGACCACCACCGCTCCGAGCACCGCCACCAGCTCCGCCCCCGAGGCCACCGGCGCCGCGTCCTCCGCCGCGAGCGGCAGCAGCTACGCCGATGGCACCTACGAGGCCGAGGGCGCCTACACCTCGCCCGGAGGGAACGAGAAGGTGGGCGTCTCGCTGACCCTCGCCGACGGCGTCGTCACCGACGTGACCGTGACCCCGGAGTCGGAGAACCCCACCGGCCAGCAGTACCAGTCGCGCTTCGCGGGTGGCATCGCGGGCGAGGTCGTCGGCAAGCAGCTCGACGAGCTGAAGGTCTCCAAGGTGTCGGGGTCCTCCCTCACCTCCGGCGGCTTCAACGACGCCGTCGAGACCATCAAGGCCGATGCCACGGCCTGACGCCCCGACGGTCCTCGGCCACGCGTGGCGGTTCGACGCGATCGGCACCGGCTGGCAGATCGACACCGCCGAGCCGCTCGAGCCCTCCCACCGCTCGCGGGTCGAGGCGCGCATCGCGGAGTACGACCGCACCTGGTCGCGGTTCCGTGACGACTCCGCCGTCTCGCAGCTGCGGGTCGGAGGCGAGCACGTCTTCCCCGACGAGGCGGCCGACCTCTTCGCACTGTACGACGTGCTCGACGAGCTGACCGGCGGGGCGGTCACCCCCTTCGTCGGCGGCTCTCTCGAGCAGCTCGGCTACGACTCCGCGTACACCCTCGTCCCGCGCGGACCCGCCGTCCCCGCTCCCTCCTGGGCCGCCGCCCGTCGCGGGGCGGCGGGACTGCGGGTCGAGCCCGGGACCGTCGTCGACGTCGGCGCCGCGGGCAAGGGCCAGCTCGTCGACCTCGTCCTCGAGGAGCTCGACGGAGCCGGGCCCGCCGTCGTCGACGCGAGCGGCGACCTCCGGGGCATCGGAGCCGGACCCGTCCGGGTCGGCCTCGAGCACCCGTGGGACCCGAGCAGCGCACTGGGAGTGGCGGTGCCCGGCGACCGCGCGCTCTGCGGCTCGGCGAGCAACCGCCGCGCCTGGGGCAGCGGCCTCCACCACGTCCTCGACGGGCGGACCGGAGCTCCGGTCGAGACCGTCGTCGCCACCTGGGCGGTGGCCGACACGGCCCTCGTCGCCGACGGGCTCGCGACCGCGCTGTTCGTCTGCCCGCCCGAGACCCTCGCCGAGCGCTTCGACTTCGAGTTCGTCCGCGTCCGCAGCGACGGCACCCTCCACTACTCGCCTTCCTTCCCCGGAGAGGTCTTCCGATGATCGGCACCTTCGACCGCGCCCTCGGCCGCGTCACCACCTACCGGCTGGTCTGGATGACGCTCGCCGCGCTCCTGCTCGTCGCCGTCGGCTACGCCGCAGCCGGCCTGATCTTCTCGACGCCGCTCGAGATCCTCGGCACGACGCTGGTCGCCGTCGCCTCGACGGCCCTGGTCAGCGCGGTCCTCGCGCGGCTGTTCCGGAGCCGTGCGCACCTGGAGTCCTCGCTCGTCACCGGTCTGCTGATCGCCTGCCTCCTCTTCCCGACGGCCGATCCCCGCGGGCTCGCCGTGATCGCGCTCGTCGGCGCGATCGCCGCCGCGTCCAAGTACGTCCTCGCCTGGCGGGGCCGCCACCTCTTCAACCCGGCCGCGGTCGCCGTGCTGATCATCGGCTTCACCGGGCTCAACGCCGGAGCCTGGTGGATCGCCAGTGGCGCGATCTGGCCGTTCGTCGTCGTGGGCTCCCTCCTGATCGTCGCGCGGGTCCGCCGCTGGGCCGTCTTCGCCGTCTTCGTCGTCGTCGCCGGCGGGGTGTCCGTGCAGCAGGCGGTGCAGAACGGCCAGGACCTCGGCGCCGCGGCGGCCCTGGTCCTCACGGCCTACCCCTTCGTCTTCGCCGGCGCCTTCATGCTGACGGAGCCGCTCACGCTCGCGCCGCGCCGCTCGCAGCAGCTGATCATCGCGGTCGTCGCAGCGCTCGTGGCGAGCGTTCCCTTCCACATCGGCGTCGTCTCCGCCACTCCGGAGCTGGGCCTCGTGGTCGGCAACGCCCTCGCGTTCGCCTTCGCATTCCGCCAGCGTCGGCGGCACACGCTCGAGCTCGCCTCGACCCGCGTGCTGGCGCCGGGCATCGCGGAGTACCGCTTCCGCTCCCGCTCGCCGCTGACCTTCGAGCCGGGCCAGTGGCTCGAGCTCGACCTGCCGCACCGCGCCGACAGCCGGGGCAGCCGGCGCACCTTCTCGGTCTCCTCCGCTCCGTCCGACGGCGAGATCGCGATCGCCCTGCGGATGCCGGAGAAGGCGAGCAGCTTCAAGCGCGCCCTCGCCGCTCTGGAGCCCGGCGACTCGCTCCGGGCGACGAGCGTCGGCGGTGACTTCGTCCTGCCGGCCGATCCCACCGTGCCACTGCTGCTGGTGGCGGGCGGCATCGGGATCACCCCGTTCGCCAGTCAGCTCCGCTCGCTCGCGGACGGTCCGCGGCGCGACGTCGTCGTCGTGGTCGCCGCGCCGAGCCTCGCCGAGGTCGCGTACCGCGACCTGCTGCAGGAGTCGGGGGCCCGGGTCGTGCTCTGCTCGAAGGAGGCGCCGACCGACCTGCCCGCACGGTGGTCGCACGTCACAGGCCGACTGACCGCCGAGCTGCTCGCGGACGCGGTGCCGGACGCCGGCCGCCGCGTGGGCTACGTCTCCGGGTCGCCGTCGTTCGTCGACTCGGTCCGCGGCGCCCTGCGCGGTGCCGGGGCGAAGCGGATCCGCACCGACGCGTTCGCCGGTTACTGAGTTCGTCGGGTCGCGACGCCGTCTGCTGACGCCCGGCGGCGACCGACGCCGCCGGGGGACCGATGCCCGGCGGGAGCGGCGCTCTCAGGCGGGCTCAGGTGCTGCCAGGGTACCGTTCAGCGGCCCCTCTACAATGACGCGGTGCCGTCCTCCCCTCCTCGAGCGTCCTCCCGCCCCCTCGCCCGGCTGCGCGAGAACCGCGACTCCGTCGCCGTGCTCTGGGGCGCCTTCGCGCTGGTGCACGTGGTGCTCTCCCTCCTGGCGCTGTTCGCTCCGGGTCTGCCGATGGGCGACGTCAGCATCGTCTACAAGGAGTGGATGAGGACCGCCGTCGAGGGCGGCGGCATCGCCGGGATCGACACGGGCTGGGTCTACCCGATCCTCGCCTGGGGCCCGATCGCCGCCTCCTGGCTCTTCGGCTCGGCGGGCTACGACCTGATGTGGCTCGTCCTCGTCGCGCTCGCCGACGCCGCCGCCTTCGCCCTGCTGCTGCGCGGCCGGTCGGCACCGCGCCTCGCCGCGGGGCGCTGGTGGCTGCTGTTCCTCGTCCTCCTTGGGCCGATCGCGATCGGCCGCATCGACGCCTTCACCGCGCCGCCGGCCATCGCCGGGATGCTCTGGGCGGCGACCCGTCCGGGCGTCGCGGCGCTGCTGCTGACCGTGGCCACCTGGATCAAGGTGTGGCCGGCCGCGATCCTCGCCGCTGCCGTGCTCGTCCTGCGCGGACGGCTGCGGATGATCCTCGTCCCCGCGGTCGCCTCCGTGATCATCGTGCTCGCGGTCGTCCTCGTCGGCGGCGGGGACCAGGTCTTCAGCTTCGTCACCGATCAGACCGATCGGGGCCTCCAGATCGAGGCCGTCGTGAGCACTCCCTGGATGTGGCTGTCGGTCCTCCCGGGATCGGGGAGCTACGTCTACTACGCCGCCGACATCAACACCTTCGAGATGCACGGGCCCGGCACCGAGTTCGCGGCGAGCCTGATGACCCCGCTGCTCGCTCTGGCCATGCTCGGCGTGGCCCTGCTGGGTGCCCGTGCTCTCGCCCGCCGGGCCGACCCCGCCAGGTTGTTCCCGCTGCTCGCGCTGACCTTCGTGGTCGTGTTCATCGACACCAACAAGGTGCTCTCGCCGCAGTACATCGTCTGGCTCGCGCCGCCGGTGATCGCCGGGCTGATCGCGTGCCGCGACGGCGCGTTCGACCGGCCCGCGAAGCTGACGCTCGTCACTGCGGCTCTGACCCAGGTGGTCTACCCGTACCTCTACCTCTTCCTCCTCTGGTCGCACTGGTGGATGGTGCTCGTGCTGACCGTGCGGAACATCCTCCTCGTGGTGCTGCTCGGCTGGCTGCTGCGCGAGCTGTGGAGGATGGGGACGGCGCGGGTCGTCGCACCCGGCGCCACGACTTCCGCGTCGTCGCTGACCGGCGAGACCCGCCTGGCGCCCCAGGGCTCGTAGGCTCGGAGGGCGCGGGGCCGGCACGCGGTGCGCGCAGTCAAGGAGGCACCCATGCTCGTCGCATTCTCGGTCGCACCGTCCGGGGGCGAGGCGCCCGACGCGTCCGTCCATGACGCCGTCGCCGCCGCCGTCCGCATCGTCCGCGGGAGCGGCCTGCCGTCGCGGACGACCTCGATGTTCACCGAGATCGAGGGGGAGTGGGACGAGGTCTTCGACGTCGTCAAGCGCGCGACGGAGGCCGTCGGAGCGTTCGGGACGCGCGTGTCGCTCGTCCTGAAGGCGGACATCCGCCCCGGCTACTCGGGCGAGATCGACGGCAAGATCGCCCGGCTGAACGACGCGCTGGGGGAGTAGCGGGTCCTCGCCACGACCTCTCGTGTCCGGGCGTGCTCGAATCGATTCGACATCCGTCCGATCCTGAGTAGCCTTGACCGGTGACGCTCTCGCCCGCTCGGACCCGCCTCGCCCTGCTCGCCCTCGCGATGGGGGGCTTCGGCATCGGCTCGACCGAGTTCGTCGCGATGGGGCTCCTCCCGCAGCTCGCCGCCGACCTCCTCCCCGGGGTCTGGGCCGCGAGCCAGGAGCAGGCCGTCTCGCAGGCGGGGATGCTGATCTCGGCCTACGCGCTCGGTGTCGTGGTCGGCGCCCCCACCATCGCCGCCGCAGCGGCGCGCTGGCCGCGCAAGAGGCTCCTCCTGACCCTCCTCGTCGCCTTCACCGTCGGGACGATCGGCTCGGCGCTGCTCCCGAGCTTCCCGCTCGTCCTCGCCGCGCGCTTCGTCGCCGCGCTCCCGCACGGCGCCTACTTCGGCATCGCCTCCCTGGTCGCCGCCGACCTGATGGGTCCCGGCAAGCGCGGCAAGGGAGTCGCGTTCGTCCTCTCCGGGCTCACGATCGCGAACGTCATCGGCGTGCCCGCGATCACCTGGGTCGGGCAGGTGGCCGGCTGGCGCACCGCCTACCTCGTGGTCGCGGTGCTCTTCGCGCTGACCGTCGTGGCCGTCCAGCTTCTGGTGCCCGCGCAACCCGGGAATCCGGCGGCGACCGTCCGCAACGAGCTGCGGGCGTTCGGGCGCCTGCAGGTCTGGATGACCCTGCTCGTCGGCGCCATCGGCTTCGGCGGACTCTTCGCGATGTACAGCTACATCTCGCCGCTCGCGACCGAGGTGACGGGCCTGCCGCTCGCCGCGGTCCCGTGGATCCTGGTCGTCATCGGCCTCGGGATGACCGTCGGCAACCTCGTCGGCGGCTGGGCCGCCGACCGCGACGTGCGGCGGGCGCTGGTGGTGTTCTTCGCAGGCGTCGGCGTCTCGCTGATCGGACTCGCGCTGTCGGCCTCGTCGGTCGTCGGCCTGGTGGTGTTCGCGTTCCTCTCGGCGGGCTTCTCGGCGGCCGCGTCGCCCGCGATCCAGACCCGGCTGATGGACGTGGCGCGCGACAGCCAGACGATCGCGGCCGCGCTTAACCACTCCGCCCTGAACATCGGCAACTCGGTGGGTGCCGCGCTCGGCGGCCTGACGATCGCCGCCGGACTGGGCTACCTGTCGCCCATCTGGGTCGGCGTGGGCCTGACCGCGGCCGGAATCGTGCTCGCCCTCGGCAGCATCGCGATCGACCGCGCCCGGGGCACGGTCTACCCGGTCCACCGCGAGCCCGCCCAGCCGGGCACCGGCGGCATCCCGGTCGACGCGCTGTAAGCAGAGCGCGGCCCGGGCCTCTGGAAGACTCTCGGCATGCGCGCCGTGAGCTACTCGTCCTTCTCCGCCCTCCCCGCGATCGTCGAGGTCCCGGAGCCCGTCTGCCCCGTCGACGGCGTCGTCGTCCGCGTCGCGGCGACCGGGGTGTGCCGGAGCGACTGGCACGCGTGGAAGGGTCACGACGACTCGGTCGTCCTGCCGCAGATCCCCGGGCACGAGTTCGCCGGGACGGTGATCGCGACGGGAGCCCAGGTGTCGCTCTTCGCGGTCGGTGACCGGGTCACGGCGCCGTTCGTGTTCGCCTGCGGCGACTGCGAGCAGTGCCGGGAGGGGGCGACGCAGGTGTGCCTCCGGCAGCAGCAGCCGGGATTCACCCTCGACGGGTCGTTCGCCGAGGCGGTGGCCGTGACGGGTGCGGACCTGAACCTGGTGCGCCTGCCCGACTCCGTCGGCTTCGTCGAGGCGGCCGGTCTCGGCTGCCGC
The DNA here is from genome assembly GCF_002931415.1 of Rathayibacter sp. AY1E8. Taxonomy (NCBI): domain Bacteria; kingdom Bacillati; phylum Actinomycetota; class Actinomycetes; order Micrococcales; family Microbacteriaceae; genus Rathayibacter; species Rathayibacter sp. AY1E8. The sequence goes on along the minus strand of NZ_PSVI01000064.1, from coordinate 9,273 downwards.
TTCGGGACCGCGTACCACGCCCTGCACGAGCGCGGCCGGGTCGCCCCGGGGGAGTGGGTCGCGGTGCTGGGCTGCGGCGGAGTCGGCCTCTCCGCGGTGATCGTCGCGCTCGCGGCCGGGGCCCGCGTGGTGGCGTCGGACGTCTCCGCCCCGGCGCGGGAGGCCGCGGCCGCGATCGGGGCGGTGACCGTCCCCGGAGGCGAGGGTGCCGCCGAGGCGATCCGGGCGGCGACCGGAGGAGGGGCGCATCTGGCGGTCGACGCCGTCGGCAGCAGGGTCACCGCGGAGGCGTCGATCGCCGCCCTGCGTCCGCGCGGCCGGCACGTGCAGGTGGGTCTGCTCCTCGGGCCCGACGCGGCACCGGCGATCCCGCTCGGCCGGGTCATCGCCCAGGAGCTGGAGCTGCTGGGCAGCCACGGCATCGCCCGGAGCGGCTACACGGCCCTCCTCGACGACATCGTCGCCGGCCGTCTGCGCCCCGCCGACTCCGTCGGCCGCACCATCGCCTTCGAGGACCTGCCCGACGCCCTCGCCGCGATGGACGCCCCCGCCGCGACGCCCGGCATGACGGTCGCCGTCCTGGCCCCCTGACGCGAGCCCGCAGGAGCACTCGCAGTCCCGGTCCGGTGGGTCTCGATGCCCAGCGTCCCGCGGCATCTCGACCAGCATCCACGCGTTGTCCGTGCCTGGCGGGTCTCGATGCGCCGCGTCCCGCGGCGACTCGACCGGCACGACTCGGGCACGCCCGCCCTGCTCGACTGCAGGAGCAGGTGGCCGCCGCTCGACGAGGTGGAGCCCGCCGACAGTGATCCGCGTGTCAGCGCATCGATGCCGGGCGACGCGCCCCGCTCTGCGGAACGCGCCACGTCGTGAAGCCGATCGCGCCGTGGCGGGCGGGGACCGCCGCGCCCTCGTGGAGCCCGCCGACAGTGATCCGCGTGTCGGCGGATCGATGCCGGGCGATGCACCCCGCTCTGCGGAACGCACCACGTCGTGAAGTCGACCGCGCCGTGTCGGGCGGGGACCGCCGCGCCGTCGTGGAGCCCGCCGACAGTGATCCGCGTGTCGGCGGATCGATGCCGGGCGACGCACCCCGCTCTGCGGAACGCACTACGTCGTGAAGTCGACCGCGCAGCGGCGGGCGGGGACCGCCGCGCCCTCGTGGAGCCCGCCGACAGCGATCCGCGTGCCAGCGGATCGATGCCGGGCGACGCACCTCGCTCCGCGGAACGCACCACGTCGTGAAGCCGACCGCGCCGTGGCGGGCAGGGACCGCCACGGAAGAGGACTCAGTCCGTCTCGATGAGGATCCCGTCGTGGATGGCGCGCTTGCGGAGCGCCACCTTCGTGCCGACGTCGATGCCGACGACGCGGTACTTCTCGCGGATCCGCTTGAGGTACGACTTCGCCGTCTCCTCCGAGATGCCCAGCTCGAACGCGACCGACTTCACCGGCTCGCCGCCGCCGTAGAGGGCCATCACGCGGCGCTCCTGCGCGCTGAGCTTCGGCGCTCCGTCGGAGTCGCCGGTGGAGAGCGCCATGTCGAGCTCGTGCGAGATGTAGGAGTGGCCGTCCTTGGCCGCGCGGATCGCCTCGACGATCATGTCCGCGTCCTCGGTCTTCACCAGGTAGCCGAGGGCTCCGGAGGCGAGCGCCTCGCGGACCACGGCGGGCTCGGAGTAGGTGCTCATCAGCACGGTCTTCACCCCGGTGGTCTTGAGGGTCGAGAGCTTCACCGAGATCGGGATGTTGTCCTTGAGGTCGAGGTCGAGGAGGACGACGTCGACGGGGAACTCGGGGTGCGTGAGCAGCTCGGGCCAGGAGGCGACCGCGGCCACCAGCTGGATGTCGGAGGCGGCTCCGCGGATCCACTCCGTGAGCGCTCCGAGGAGCATCTTGTGGTCGTCCACGACCGCGAGAGTGATCTTCGCGTCAGCGGTGGGTGTCATCGGTGTCCTTCGGTCGGCGGTCGTCGGCGGTCTCTCGGCGGCTGCTCACCGGTCGGCGGGATTCTCGACCAGGCAGTCGATCTCGATGCGGAGCTCCCCGTCGCGCGAGGTGTCGCGGAAGACGCCGACCTGAGCGATAGCCTCCCACGTCGCAGGATCGACGCCGCGCAAGGGCGCGCCTGAGGAGCGGAGCGTGATCGGCACGAGCAGTCCTCGGGCGGCCGTCCCGGCTCCGGGATCGCGGGGGCTGCCCGACTCGACGTGGAGGACCACGGCGAGTCCGGTCGCGCTGTCGGCCATCAGCCAGATCGCCGAGAGGAGCCCGTCGCGCTGCTGGTGCCCGAGGAGTCCGGCGGTGCCGTCCGGGTCGTCGAGCTCGACGAGCGGCGCGAGCAGCTCGGACTCGAGCACGGCATGGTGCAGCCAGGTCTCGCGCCGCCCCTCGATGAGGTGGAGGCGGAGCTGGGTGGCGAGCGAGGTCGCGTGGGCGGCGCGCTGGGCGTCGAGGGGCAGGCGGACCGAGCCGTCGCCCACCTCGGCGAGGAGGCGCTCGGCGGCGAGGTCGAGCCGTGCGAGCTCCTCCGAGGCGAGCATCCCGACCGCGTAGCGCGGGCCGAGCGTGGTGCTCTGCACGAGGGCGCGGTCGATCTCGAGCTGGACCATCCGGCGGAATCCGCGCATCATCACGACCACGACGACGGCCGGCGCGATCGTCACCACGAGGGCGCTGATGCGCACCGAGAGCGCGCCCGCGCCGCCCGACTCCATCGAGAGGAACGCGATCACCTCGGCGATCGCGACGAGGGCGCTCACCGCGAGGATCTCGATCCCGCGCCGGTGGACGATCAGCGCGGCGTGCGCGACGGCGCCCGCGACCGCGGCGGTGGGGACGGTGCGGGCCGCGCCGGAGTCGGTCACGGCCACCAGGTCGAGCACGACGGCGGCTCCGAGGGCGACGAGGAAGCAGAGGTAGACCGGGAGCGGCAGGCGGCGTCCGCCGAGGTGGATCGCGAGGACGGTGGACCCGAAGGCCAGGACGACGAGGACCCAGGCGATCGCCGCGGGTGCGAGGTCGCTGTAGCGGGCGGAGGTCGAGAGGAAGATCAGCAGCTCGTAGGCGAGGATCGCGGCGGCGATGCCGTTGAGGCCGCTGCCGAGGTAGTTGGTGCCGAGCCCCTCCTGCTGGCGGCGGACCGAGCGGGCGGACCGGGAGGAGCGGCCGTGCGTCGCGGGCACGCGTCCCAGCAGCGGGGCCCGCGACTCCGGCGCGGGGCTCACTTGGGGACCTCCAGCACCACGGTCGTCCCCGATCCGGGGGCGCTGAACAGTCTGGTGCGGCCGCCGACGTCGCCGAGCCGGGCGATCACCGACTCCTTGAAGCCGAGCTTCGTGTCGGGGACGGTCGCGATGTCGAAGCCCGCGCCCGCGTCCGTGACCATCGCGCGGACGGTCGTCTCGTCCTCGGTGATCGTCACGTCGGCCGAGGCGACGCCGGAGTGGCGGCGCACGTTCTCGAGGCACTCCGCCAGGGCGAGCACGAAGGAGTCGAGGGCCGCGCCGGTGAGCGCCACCTGGCCGGAGCCGTGCCAGATCACGTCGAGCCCCATCCGGCCGAAGCGGTTGCGGACGGTCTCGAGGGTGTTGGCCGCGGGGGCGGAGGTGACGCTGGTCAGCTGGTAGGAGCCGGACGCGCTCGGGGTGGGGGTCCCGCCGAGCCGGAGCTGGCGCAGGAGCTGCGCGTCCTGCGCCGCCTGCTGCCGGAGCGCGTCGACCGACACTCCGCGGCCCGAGTGCGCGAGGAGCGTGAGGGTGGCCAGCACCGTGTCGTGCAGGAGCCGCGCGCCCTGCCGGCGCTGCGCCTCCGTCTCGCTGGCGAGGCGCTCCACGCGGTGGGCGTTGCCGATGCTGTCGATCCGCCGCACCACCCGCGGGACCGCTGTGCCGATCCAGAGGGCGAAGCCGCAGAGCGTGCCCCAGGGCAGCAGGCTCTGGACGACCACGGTGGGGATCATGGTGCCGCTCGAGACGAGCACCGACGGGATCAGGCTCGGGAGGAGCACCGGCAGCAGCAGGAGCAGGCGGCGCGCGGACGTCGTCACGACCACGGCGATGCTCGCGGTCACGGCGTTCGCGGTGTTGACCAGGACGAACCCGGCGAAGTCGGCGCCCGGAGCGAGCCCCAGGGCGAGGCCCCAGCCCAGCAGCAGGCCGCCGACGGCGACCGCGATCACGCGGCTGCGGCGCCCCGTCCGGGCGAGCTCGACGTGGGCGGCCATCATGCCCAGGAGCAGCGCGACGGCGAACGGCACGGCGGCGGGCTGGAGCGTTCCGGGGATGAGGGCCATGCCGAGCGCCCCCGCTTCCGTGAGCAGGCCGATCCCGCAGGCGGAGTGGCGCAGCAGCCGGTCGCGCTCGCGGGCGCTGCGGATCATCGGCACGCTCTGGCCCCCTCCGGTCGTGGCGCGGGGCTGGCCCCCGTCTCACGATAGCCACTGCCCGGGCCGGTCGGAGCGGTTCGGGGCGTCGAACCGCGCCGGGGTCGGGCGGGTCAGGCCGTCGCGGGATGCGCCAGCAGCCGGGCGAGGTGCGCGCCGACCGCGTCGTCCTCGATGAGGAACCCGTCGTGGCCGAACGTCGAGGTGATCACCGCGACCTCTCCGCCGTCGAGAGCGCCGGGAGCGTGCGCCGCGATGATCCGCTGGCCCTCGACCGGGAAGAGCCGGTCGCTGTCGATGCCGAGGACGAGGGTCGGGCTGGTGATCCGGGAGAGGGCGGCCGCCTCGCCGCCCCGGCCGCGGCCGACGTCGTGCGAGTTCATCGCCTCGACGAGCGTGATGTAGCTGTTCGCGTCGAAGCGGCGCGTGAACTTGTTGCCGTGGAAGTCGAGGTACGACTCCACTGCGAAGCGGCCGCCGCCGCCGAGCGGGCTGAGCCCCGACTGCCAGCTGCGCTCGAAGCGGTCGTTGAGCTCGGAGGGGCTGCGGTAGTTGAGCAGTGCCATCCGGCGGGCGAGCGCGAGGCCGTGGTACGGGCCCTGGCCGTCGCCGGCGTCGTAGTAGGAGCCGCCCGCGAAGGCCGCGTCGTTGCGGATCGCCTCGAGCTGCACGAAGTTGAGGGCGATCTGGTCGGCCGTGGCCCGCGGGGGAGCGGCCAGGACCGCGAGGCGCGCGACCCGCTCCGCGTGGTCGATCCCCCACTCCAGCGCCTGCATCCCGCCCATCGAGCCGCCGATGACGGTGTGCCAGCGCTCGACGCCGAGCAGGTCGCTGAACTGCACCTGCGCCCGCACCTGGTCGCGGATGCTCGTGTACGGGAACCGTGCGCCCCACTCGTGGCCGTCGGGGGCGAGGGACGCGGGACCGGTGGAGCCCTGGCAGCCGCCGAGCATGTTCGGGGCGACCACGAAGAAGCGGTCGGTGTCGATCACGAGGCCGGGGCCGACGAGTCCCGACCACCAGCCGTCCGTCGCGTGGCCGGGATCGCCGCGGCCGAGCAGGTGGGAGTCGCCGGTCAGCGCGTGCAGGACGAGGACGGCGTTGTCGCGGCGCTCGTTCAGCGCGCCCCAGCTCTCGTAGGCGATGCGGGCGTGGGGGAGGCGGCCGCCCGCCTCGAAGTCGAACGGGCCGAGGTCGACGAAGCGGCGTCCGCCCGGGTGGTCGCCGTCGCGCCAGGCTCCGGTGGCGGGCGGCTTGCCGATGACCGAGAGGAGCTGGCGCTCGGTGACGAACGCCGACGGGACCGTGTCCTCGAGTGTCTGCTGCCAGTCCATAGCGCTGTCCATCGTGTCAGAGCGCCGCGGGGCGGAGCCGTTTGTTACGCCCTGCTCCCGCGCTCCTCCGCCCGCGCGCGGAGCGCCCTGACGCGATCCCCGAGGACGGGGACCCCGTCAGGGCGCCGAGGGGCCTCAGGCGTTCGCGCGGGAGGCCTCGACGACGGCGCGCGCGGCGCGGAGGGCCTGGTCGAGGTCGGCGCGGAGGTCGTCGACGTTCTCGAGTCCCACCGACAGGCGCACCAGGCCCGGAGTGACGCCGGCGGTCAGCTGCTGCTCGGGCGAGAGCTGCGAGTGCGTGGTCGACGCGGGGTGGATGACGAGCGAGCGGACGTCGCCGATGTTGGCCAGGTGCGAGAACAGCTCCAGCGAGTCGACGAAGGCCCGGCCGGCGTCCACTCCGCCCTTGAGCTCGAACGAGAGCACCGCGCCCACGCCCTTCGGCGCGTAGCGGTTGGCCGCGGCGTACCAGGGCGAGGTGGGCAGGCCCGAGTAGTTCACCGAGGCGATGTCGGAGTGGTTCTCGAGGTACTCCGCGATCTCCTGCGCGTTCTGCACGTGGCGCTCGATCCGGAGCGAGAGGGTCTCGATGCCCTGGATGAGCTGCCAGGCGCTCGCCGGGGCGATCGAGGCGCCGAGGTCGCGCAGCAGCTGCACGCGGGCCTTGATGATGTAGGCGAGGGAGTCGCCGACCGCGGCGGTGTAGACGGCGCCGTGGTACGACTCGTCCGGCGTGGTGAGGCCGGGGAAGCGCTCGGCGTTCGCGGTCCACGAGAAGCGGCCGCCGTCGACGATCGCTCCGCCGATGACCGTGCCGTGGCCGCCGAGGAACTTCGTCGCCGAGTGCACGATGATGTCCGCGCCGTGCTCGAAGGGGCGGATCAGGTAGGGCGTCGCGATGGTGTTGTCGACGATCAGGGGCACGCCGGCGTCGTGCGCGACATCGGCCACGGTGCGGATGTCGAGGATGTTGATCTTGGGGTTGCCGACGGTTTCGGCGAAGAACAGCTTCGTGTTCGGGCGGACGGCGCGGCGCCACTCCTCGCGGTCGTCCTGGTTCTCGACGAAGGTCGTCTCGATGCCGAGCTTGGCGAGGGTGTACTTGAAGAGGTTGTAGGTGCCGCCGTAGATCGAGGACGACGAGACGATGTGGTCGCCGGCCTGGGCGATGTTCAGCACTGCCGCGGTCTCGGCGGCCTGGCCCGAGGCGAGCAGCAGGGCGCCGGAGCCGCCCTCGAGGGCGGTGAGCCGCTCCTCCACGACCGCCTGGGTCGGGTTCTGGATGCGGGTGTAGATGTTCCCGAACTCGGCCAGCGCGAACAGGTTCTGGGCGTGCTCCGCGTTGTCGAAGACGTAGGAGGTGGTCTGGTAGATCGGCGTCGCGCGGGCCTTGGTCACCGGGTCCGGCGCGGCGCCCGAGTGGATCTGCTTGGTCTCGAACTGCCACTGGTCGGAGTCGGTCATGGTGCTTCCCATCGGATCGTCGGGGTCGGGGACGGGGCCGTTCTCCGTCGCGACGAGCGTACGCGGGGGCCCGCCGGGCGGCCAGGACCGCCGACACACGGGGTAACGGCCGTCAGCGCCGCTCGGGCTGCCGGTCGCGCTTGGCGCCCGTGGGGTCGGCGCGGTCCGGGCGCCGGGGCCTCTCGTCGGCCGCCGGGGCGAAGAGCCAGGCCGCGCGGGGCTCGACCAGCCGGTGGAAGACGGTGCGGGTCCAGCCCAGTGAGAGCGCGACCGAGACCGCGATGCAGAACACGATCATCAGCACGAGGGCGAGCGTGCTCTCCGTCTGCGAGAGGATCCCGGACTCCCGCAGCGGATAGAGGACGAAGCTGTGGAGGAGGTAGACGTACATCGTCGACTGCCCCCAGGCGGTGAGCGGGGTGCGGCGGCGGGGCACCATCGCGAAGAGCGCGAGCGAGAGCACGACCGCTCCGGCCATCAGGGCCAGCCGCACCAGCCCGGCCCACCACTGGGTCTCGCCGAGGGCGTCGTAGGGACGGTCGTAGAAGAACCAGTAGCGCAGGTCCGCCGCGCGGAACGCCTCGATGTTGACGGTCATGACGACCGCCGTGACCGCGAAGAGGACGACGGCGAGGATCCGGGCGAGGAGCACCCGCGACGGCGGCTGATCGAGCCAGCGGTCGACGGCGGAGCGGCCGCCGGGGGCGAAGCCGCGCAGGCGCCAGCCGAACACGAAGAACGGCAGGATCCCGATCGCGCGTGCGAGCGAGAAGGTCGAGTCGATGTTGTCGTAGTAGCTGACCCCGACCGCGAGCACCACGCTGATCAGCAGCGGCCAGCGCAGCAGCGCCAGGTAGGGGAGGACGAGGCGGAAGATGCCCAGCGCGAGCAGGAACCACAGCGTCCAGCTCGGCTTCGTCGGGTTGAACTCCTGCTTCCCCTCGACCAGGAACTGCACCAGGGTCCAGATCGTCTCCATGATCAGGTAGGGCAGGAGGATGTCGGTCAGCACCCGCCGCATCGCGCGCCCGCTCGGGGCGCCGCTCTTGGAGAAGTAGCCCGAGATGATCGCGAACGCCGGCATGTGGAAGGCGTAGATCGTCAGGTAGACGATGAGCGAGGTGTCGGAGTTGGCCGTCAGCCTCTGGACGCCGTGCCCGATCACGACGAGGGTCACGCAGACGAAGCGCGCGTTGTCCCAGAGGGGCACGCGGCGCTTCGGGGTGACGGCTGTCCCGGCGGTCGCGGGAACCGGGTCGGCGGGCGGCACGCGGCCAGACTAGCGTTGGGCTGCGACGACGGAGTCGAGGGTGTCCGAGGCTTGACGGAAGGGGACGGGCGTGGATCGACGCGTTGTCGTGACAGGAGCGAGTTCAGGGATCGGGGCGGCCGCGGTCCGCCTGTTCCGCGAGCACGGCTGGGAGGTCGTCGCCGTCGCGCGCCGGCGCGACCGGCTGGAGGCGCTCGCCGCCGAGACCGGCGCCGGGTACTTCGCCGCCGACCTCACCGACGCCGCCCAGGTCGACGCTCTGCGCGACCACCTCTCCTCCTCCGGGCCCGTGCACGCCCTCGTGAACAACGCGGGCGGCGCGCTCGGACTCGACTCGGTCGAGAGGTCCGACCCCGAGGACTGGCGCCGCATGTTCGAGATCAACGTGCTCTCGGTGAAGCTCGTGACCAGCGCGCTGCTCCCGCTGCTGCGCGCCGGGATCCGGGGGAGCGGCACCTCCGCGGACATCGTGACGGTCACCTCGATCGCCGGCCACGTCGCCTACGAGGGCGGAGGCGGGTACAACGCCGCCAAGCACGCCGCGCACGCGCTGGTCGCCGTGCTGCGGCTCGAGCTGGCCGGCGAGCCGATCCGAGTGATCGAGATCGCGCCGGGGATGGTGCAGACGGACGAGTTCTCGCTGGTCCGCTTCGGCGGCGACCGGGAGCGCGCCGACGCGGTCTACGCCGAGGTCCCCGACCCGCTGGTCGCGGAGGACGTCGCCGCCGCGATCGTCTCCTCGGTGGAGCTCCCCGCCCACGTCAACCTCGACCTGGTGACCATCAAGCCGGTCGCGCAGGCGGCCCCGCACAAGGTCGCGA
>NZ_PSVI01000063.1:0-17242 GCF_002931415.1 Rathayibacter sp. AY1E8 | reverse complement strand
GACGGAGCGGATCCAGTCGGCGTCGGTCTGGGGCGAGCAGCACACGGCCGTCCTGCAGGACTTCGCGGACAGCATCCTGCACGGCACGCCGCTGCTCGCCCCAGACCGACGCCGACTCGATCCGCTCCGTCGTGGAGAGGCCCGCGGTGTCGTAGCGACCGCTGAGCAGGAGGCCCACGTCCTCGGCGCTGAGGGCGGCGCTGACCTCGCGCTCGGGGGCGTTCAGCCGGGTGATCGTCGCGACCCGGGAGTCGTCGACGACGATCCGGCCGCGGTCGCCGATGATCTCGAGGCGGTCGGTGCCGATCGGGTCGTGCGTCGTGGTGACCAGCACGCCGGTCGTGCCCCCGCCGAAGTCGGCGAGCACCGTCACCTCGTCCTCCACCGCGATGTCGCGGCACCGCCCGTAGCCGGCCTTCGCGACCACCGACTCCGGCACTCCGCACAGCCACTGCCACAGGTCGAGCTGGTGGGGCGCCTGGTTGACCAGGACGCCTCCGCCCTCGCCTCCCCAGGTCGCGCGCCACGCGCTCTGGTCGAAGTAGGCCTGCGGCCGCCACCAGGTCGTGATGATCCAGTTCGAGCGCAGGATCCGGCCGATCCCGCCCTCGTCGACGACCTCCTTGAGCCGGCGGTAGAGCGGGTTCGCCCGCTGGTTGAACATGATCGCGAAGCGCTGACCGGGACGGGCGGCGGCGGCCTCGTTCAGCTCCGCGACCTGCGCGGCGTAGACGCCCGCCGGCTTGTCGACCAGCACGTGCAGCCCGTGCTCGAGAGCGTCGATGCCGATCCCGGGGTGGAGGTAGTGCGGAGTGCAGACGACGACGGCGTCGACCTCTCCGCTCGCGAGGAGGGAGCGGTGGTCGGCGTGGAACGACGCTCCGGGTGCGAGCGCGGCGGCCGCCGCCTCCCGGGCGGGGTCGACGTCGGCGACGGCGGTGACGACGAGGTCGCGCACTCTGCCGTCGGCGAGGAAGCGGGCGTAGGAGGAGCCCTGGGCGCCGAATCCGATGATGCCGAGGCGGACGGTGGTCATGGAAGGAGTCCTTCGTTCGGGGTGGAGTGGGGGATCCGCGCGGGCGCGCTCGGGGCGTAGGCGGCCTGGACGATCGCGAGCGACCTCGCCGCCTCGCGGGGCGAGATCCAGAAGGGCTCGTCCTCGCCGAGGCGGGCGTAGAAGTCGTGCACGAGCAGCTCGTGCGAGGCGCCCCAGTACGAGCGCCCGCCGGATCGGCGCTCCGTGTCCGGGACGACCTCGACGGGTCCGTCGTCGCGCCGCACGGTGAGGGCACCGCGCAACGAGACGGTGGCGCGCTCGGTGCGCAGGCGGAGCTCGACCGGCTCGTCCCACGCGTTCGCCACGGTCGCGTAGAGGACGCTGCGCGCGCCGGAGGCGTGGGTGAGCACCAGGTCGGCGGTGTCCTCGACCTCGATCGGCAGCAGGCGCGTGGAGGCGGAGCCGCTCACCGCGACCACCTCGCCGAGGAGCCACTGCAGGAGGTCGACGGTGTGGATCGCCTGGTTCATCAGCATCCCGCCGCCGCCCTCGGCCCGCATCCCGCGCCAGGGGCGGTCGAGGTAGTAGCCGGGAGCGCGGTGCCAGAGCACGGTCGCGGCCGCACCTGTCACGGCACCCAGGGAGCCGGACGCCAGCAGCTCGCGGAGGCGCTGCACGGGCGGGTTGTAGCGGTTCTGGAAGCAGACGCCGATGCGCGCCCCGCCCCGCTCGGCCGCGGCGATCACCTGCTCGCCCTCGGCGACGGAGGAGGCGAGCGGCTTCTCGAGGAGCACCGCGACGCCGCGGTCCAGGGCCGCGACCGCCAGCGCGGCGTGCGTGCTGTGCGGAGTGCAGACGTGCACGACGTCGGGGCGGACGGAGTCGAGCATCCGGACCGCCTCGGGGAAGCCCGGCACCGCGTGCCTCTCGGCGGCCGCGGCGAGCCGGCCCGGGTCGGTGTCGCAGACCGCCACCAGCTCCGCGCCGGGCGCTGCGCCGATCGCCGCGAGGTGGACGGAGGAGATGTCGCCGCAGCCGATCACCGCCGCGCGGACGGTCATCGCAGGTCGATCCCGAGCGAGGAGGCGAGCCCCCGGAAGGCCCGAGCGGCCACTCCGAACGACTCGGGGCCGGAGAATCCGCCGAGGGCGTCCGTGATCGCGAGGTGCGGCTCCAGCGAGGCGACGCCCGTCCAGCCGTCGTCGCGCAGGGCGGTGAGCGTCTCGCGCAGCTGGCCGTCGCCCTCGCCGGCGGGCACCACGGTGCCGGTCGCGGCCACCGCGTCCTTCACCTGCAGGTAGTCGACGTAGGGCCGCAGCGCCGTCCAGCCGTCGTCGAAGGGCCGCACCCCGCACTGCACGAAGTTCGCGTTGTCCCAGGCGAGGCGCAGGGCGGGCGAGCCGACGGACTCGACCAGGTCGAGGATCCGCTCGGGGACGTCGCCGTAGATGTCCTTCTCGTTCTCGTGCAGCAGCACCACGCCCTCGCGCTCGGCTCGATCGGCGAGTCTGCGCATGCGCAGCAGGACGTCGTCGCGGATGCTCTCGACCGGCACTCCCTCGCCCCGGTAGAACGAGAAGACGCGGATGCTCGGCGTGCCGAGGGCGTGCGCGGCGCGGATGACGCGGTCGAGGCGCGCCACCTCGAGCTCGGGGTCGAGGGCGACGTCGACCTTGCCGATGGGCGAGGCGACGGCCGAGACGGACTGGCCGCCGCGCTCGAGCACGGCGGCCAGGCGGGCGAGGCGCTCGTCGTCGAGGTCGACGACGTTCCGGCCCCAGGCGCTGCGCACCTCGATGCTGTGCGCGCCGAGCGCTCGGAGGACGGCGACCTGGACGACCGGGTCGGGGTCGATCTCGTCGCCGAAGCCGGAGAGGGTCCAGGGCGCGGGGTTCTCGGATGCGGTCGTCGCGGGTGCGGTCGTCGCGGGTGCGGTGGTCACGGTGCGTGCCTCGTTCTCGTCGTCGGGAACCGGCGGGCAGGAGCGCCGCCGTGCCACGACCATACGCGTATTGGCAACCGATTGACAAGATCGGAGGCGCGCCTCTACCGTCGGGGGCGTTCCGGGCCGCGGAGACGCCGGCCCCCACCGCGACCGGGAGGACTGCCGTGACCAGGATCGGCGTGCAGGCGATGATGCTGAAGGACGCGTTCGCCTCGGCGGGCGCCTTCGCGACGCTCCGGGAGGTCCGAGCGATCGGCTACCGGTCGGTGGAGATCTCGCAGATCCCGCTGACGGCGGCCACCGTGGCCGAGCTGCAGCGGGCGCGGGACGAGCTCGGCGTCGAGATCGCGGCGATCTCGGCGGGCCTGGCACCGGGGGACTCCCCGGGCGCCGCGCTCGAGGGCGGGCTCGCCGGGATCGTCTCCGACGCCCGCGCGCTCGGCACGCGCACGGTCCGGATCGGCATGCTGCCCGCCTCCGCGGCGGCCTCGCCGGCCGCTCTGCTCGACTTCGCCGACCGCTGCCAGGCCGCCGCGGCGAGGCTCCGCGACGACGGGCTGCGGCTGCTGCTCCACAACCACCACCACGAGTTCGCGCGGCACGGCGGCCGCCTCCTGCTCGACGTCGTCGCCGACCGGGCTCCGCTGCTGGGGCTCGAGCTCGACGTGCACTGGGTGCAGCGGGGCGGGCTCGATCCCGTGACGACGCTGCGCCGGTACGGGGAGCGCGTCGCCCTGGTGCACCTGAAGGACTACCGGGTCGGGCCGCCCGCCGACATGTCCGGCGGGTGGTCCGTGCACGCCTTCACCTCGAACGTGCAGTTCGCCGAGGTGGGGGAGGGAAACCTCGACTTCCCGGGGATCATCGGGACGAGCCTCGCGCTCGGCGTCGAGCACCTCCTCGTCGAGCAGGACGAGCGCTACGGGCGGAGCGCGCTCGACTGCCTGCGGACCTCGCACGACAACCTCGTCGCGATGGGCTTCTCGGACCTGTTCTGAGGAGCGGCCGAGGCTCCTCCCCAGGGATCGGAGCGGCCCGTTCTCCACCGCTCAGGGGTCCGGGTCCCCGCCGCGTCGGGCGCGACGGCATGCTCGACCCGTCGACGGAGGAGGTGGTGGCGGTGGTCGTTCCGGACAGTGTGCTCGGCGTGACGGCGCTCGTCGCGCTGGTGCTGTCCGGGGTGCTCCACGCCTCCGTGCGGGTCTGGGCGGCGGGGTCCCGCTGGACGACCGCACGGTCTCCGCGCGCCTGTTCAGGGCGGTCCTGGTGATCATCGCGCTCGACACGGCGTACCTCGTCGTGGCCGGCGAGGAACTCTTCGCATCCGGGCGCAGCCCCGGAGAAGAAGCAGCCGGATCCGCCGGGGTCCGCCTCCGCTCCGCGGAGCGGAGGACAATGGAGGGACCCCCAGCGAAGGAGACCACCGTGGATCAGCCGCGCATGAACGTCGAGTCGTTCAACCTCGACCACCGCACCGTCGCAGCGCCGTACGTGCGCCTCGCCGACGCGAAGACGCTGCCCGGAGGCGACCACCTCGTCAAGTACGACGTGCGCTTCACCCAGCCCAACCGCGGGCACCTCGAGATGCCCACCGTGCACTCGCTCGAGCACCTGTTCGCCGAGAAGTCCCGCAACCACTCCGACCGCGTGATCGACTTCTCGCCGATGGGCTGCCAGACCGGCTTCTACCTGCTCCTCTCGGGCGAGCCCGAGCTCTCCGAGGTGCTCGGCCTGGTCGAGGCGACGCTCCAGGACATCACCGAGGCCGACGAGGTCCCGGCCGCCAACGAGACCCAGTGCGGCTGGGGCGCCAACCACTCCCTCGCGGGGGCGCAGGAGGCGGCGCGCACGTTCCTCGCGCACCGCTCGGAGTGGGAGACGGTCACCGCGTGAGCACGGCGATCGTCCTGGTCGCGATGGACGAGGAGGCCGCGCCGTTCCTCGCCGCCGCGTCCAGCGCCTCCGAGCCGCGCGCCGTCGGCAACGCGCTGCAGTGGGAGCTCGAGCTCGACTCCCGCGCGGTGCTGCTCGTCCGCACCGGCATCGGCCTCGTCAACGCGGCCGGCGGTCTCACCGCAGCGATCCTGCGGGAGGGCGGCTCCCGGCCGCTCGTGGTGAGCGCGGGGACCGCCGGCGGCCTGGGCGCCGACGTCCGCGTGGGCGAGGTCGTGATCGGTACCGAGTACGTGCAGACCGACGCCGATGCGCGGGCGTTCGGCTACGCGCTCGGGCAGGTCCCGGGGATGCCCGCCCGCTACTCCGGGGACGACGCGGCGCTCGCCGCGGAGCTCGAGCTGCTGGAGGGGCCGCCGGTGCGCCGCGGCCTGATCGTCTCGAGCGACGTCTTCGTCTCGAGCGCCCACGTGGACCGCGTGCGGAACGACTTCCCCGGCGCGCTCGCCACCGACATGGAGTCCGTCGCCCTCGCGCAGACGGCGCACGTGCACGGGCTGCCGTTCGTCTCGGTCCGCGGGATCTCGGACCTCTGCGCCCCCGGCGAGTTCGAGGCGCACGTCGACGACGCGGCCGATCGCTCCGTCGCCGTGGTGCGGGCGCTGCTGCGCGGGCTCGGCGACCGGGACTGATGGACGGGCGGCCCTCCGCGACAGCGCGGAAGGGCCGCCCGGCGGTCAGTCGTTGCCGACGTGCTGGTCGCCGGCCTCCTGGGCCTTGTCGACCTGGCCGGCGAACTTCCCGCCGGTCGCGGAGTCGGCGGCGTCGCCCGCCTTGTCGAGTCCCTTGTCGGTCAGCTCCTCGCCCTTGTCGCTGTTCACGGCGTTCTTCGCCTTGTCCGCGAGTCCTCCGAGATCCACCATGGGGTCGTTCCTTCCGTCGATGAGCGCCCGTCGAGCAACGGGCCGCCGCCAGTCTCCGCCGCTCGGCGAGGATCTGCGCGGGGTTGCTTCTCACGGCCGCGCCGAGGACGATGCGCCTCCGGCCCGGCCCGTCAGCCCGCTGCGCCGAGCCCCGTCACCGCACCGGCGATCGCCGTCGTCTCCTCGCCGTCCGGCCAGCGCAGCCGCACGCCCGGCTCCGTGACGACGCTCCCCACCGCGGCCGTCGCGGTCCAGGGTGTGCCCATCCTCGACTCCCCCCGCCGGTCGGCGGTGATCATCGCGAAGCCGGGGAAGCAGCCGAGCCAGTCGGCGGTGCCGGCCGCCTCGGGGACGGGGACCGCCGCGAGGTCGATCACCGCTCCTCCTCCGCTGGCCTCGGCGAGCATGCCGACCGTCCCCACCAGCCCGGCCATGCTCACGTCCTTCGCCGCCCTCGGCCGCGCGAGTCCGACGGAGGCGGCCATCGCCCGGAGCTCCTCCGCGCGCCGGGACGACGTCGAGTCCCACTGGGCGCCTGCGAAGCCGGGCCGCCAGCCGCCGCCGAGGTCGGCCGTCAGCGAGAGCTCGTCGCCCGGAGCGGCGGCGCCCGGCACCGGCGCCGCGGTACGGCCGAGACCGGTGACGCTCAGGGCCGCCGGCACTCCGAGCTGGGTGTGCCCGCCGAGCACGGGGACGCCCCAGGCGGCGGAGGCGGCCCGCAGACCGCTCACGATGCGCGCGGCGGCGGCCGCGTCGCGAGCGCCGATCGCGTCCATCAGCCCGATGCCGGTCGCGCCCATCGCGGTGAGGTCGTTGACGTTGACCAGCACCGAGCACCACCCCGCCCACTCCGGGTGGCGCTCCACCATGGACGGGACGATCGCGTCGCAGACGGCGATCAGGTCGCTGCCCGGGACCGGTGCTCCGTCGTCGCCGACGAAGCCGGCCCCACCGAGGCCCCCCTCGGCCGCCAGCGGAGCCAGAAGGGCGCCGAGGGCCGCCTTGGCCGCGGTGGCCGCCCGGTCGAGCCGGTCGACCGGCCAGCGCATCCGGGCGTGCTCGACTCCGGCGACGGTGCTCGTGCCGATCCTCCGCCAGCCGAGCCGCCGGAACAGCACCTCGTTGCGCAGCTGCACCGAGGCCTCGAAGCGGAGCACCCCGCGCGCCTCCGCCTCCGCGCAGGCCGCGCGCACGAGGGCGGCACCGATCCCGGAGCCGCCCCGCGCCTCGCGCGCCACCACCAGGCGGCTGCCGGTCCACCAGCCCAGATCGCGTCCGCCGCCGACAGGCGCGATCCGGACCCCGCCGAGCACCGCGCCGTCCGGAGCCACCGCGACGAGCACCACCGAGCGCGGATCGTCGTCGGCGTCGTCGTGGTCGTCGCCCGCGAACAGCCCCTGCTCGGCGACGAAGACCTCGCGCCGCAGGGCCCGGTGCGCGGCGAGCTCGCGCTCCTCCGCCCGCACCACCGTGAACGCAGGCGCGACCCGAACACCCTCGAGGATCGAGAGCTCCACCATCAGGCGCCGGCCGTCTTCAGGACGCCGCAGGCCCCGCACGCCGCGCAGCCCGCACTCTGGCCGCTGCTCAGCATCCCGGCCTCGATCAGGAGCGCGGCGACCTCGGCGCTGACCCGCTCCAGCAGTGACCCGGCCGGCGGGAGCACGTGGTCGACCTCGGTCGCCAGGGTCCCGCGCAGCGGACGGAAGGGCACCACGAAGGGGTAGACCCCCATCCCGATCAGCTCGCGGGCGCTCGTGACCAGCTCGTCCGGGTCCTCGCCGAGGCCCACCAGGAGGTAGGTCGAGACCTGGTTGCGGCCGAAGATCCGCACCGCCTCGCGCCACGCCCAGCGGTACTCGTCCAGGCTGACCCGCGCCTTGCCCGGGGTCCAGCGCTGCCGCACCGCGTCGTCCATCGACTCCACGTGGATGCCGATCGAGACGGCGCCCGCGTCCTTCAGCGCCTGCAGCGCCGAGACGTCGGAGGGGGGCTCGCACTGGACCTGGATCGGCAGCCCGGGGACCGCCGCGAGCACCGCGCGGACGCAGCGCGCGAGGTGGGCCGCTCCGCGGTCGCGGCCCTTGGAGGTGCCGGTGGTCATCACCATCTGGCGCACGCCGTCGAGGCGGACCGCCGCCTCCGCGACCTCGGCGAGCTGGGCCGGGGTCTTGACCGCGATGGTCGCACCGGCTTCGAGCGAGGCCTCGATCGCGCAGAAGCGGCAGCGCTCCGCCTCGTCGTAGCGCATGCAGGTCTGGACGACGGTGGTCGCGAGGATGTCACGGCCGTGCAGCCGGGCGATCTTCTCGTAGGAGACGCCGTCGGCGGTGTCGAGATCGTAGAAGCGCGGGCGGCGGACGGGAGTCACGTCCAGGCCGATGTCGGCGCCCTCGAGCAGGAGGCGGTTCCCGCTCACCACGTAGGGGCTGTCGGGGTTCACCGGGATCGCGGCGCCCAGGCCGCCGAGCATCACGTGCCCGTCGTCGCTCGGGCCGGCGCCGGCCTCGCGGTGCACCGGTGCCTCGACGCGGATGCCCTGCAGGGCGATGTCGACGCGGGTGCGGAGGGCGGAGGGGCCGGTGCGGCGGATCCCGGTCGAGTGCGCCCCGCCCGGGGAGTGCGCCCCGCCGACCGGGTGCGGGCCGGCGGCCGGGTGCGCCGCACCGGTTGCCGGCGGCGAGGACGCGGGGGAGGGACTGCGGAGATCGGTCACGAGGACTCCTTCGTGGCACCGCGGAGCGGGCCGGACGGGCCGCGCACAGCGGCGGCCGGGATGTCGGTGCGGTCGTCTCACCCCCCAGTCAAGGCGCCTCGTGTTTCGCCCTCGTGACGGGAGGAACGCGGTCTCGTTACGGATCCGCCGTCACGGGAGCTTCTTCCGGTGGAAACCACTCCGAAACATCCCGGCCGTTGACTGGACGCGTTCCACTCCGCACCACTGCTCCACCCCGGCGGACGTCGTCCCGCGTCGTCTCAGCGCATCCCGCCGGAGCCATGCACTCGCACGCCGCTTCGGCGGACCGACACCAGGAGGAACCATGTCCGTCTCCCAGGAGATCGAAGACCAGGTCAGCGCCAACATCGAGATGTCGCGCTCCGAGATCGCCCACCCGGCGCTCCCGAAGGGCAGCAACCTCTACGGCTCCACCAAGGTCTTCCCCGACTACCAGGCCGAGCCCGGGGAGTCGTACCTGACCCTCGTGCACGGCATCGCCCACGAGTCCTCGGTCAGCTTCGTCGCAGTGCTCCAGGCCACCCGCGCGGCGCGGAAGGGCTACGAGTCCGCGCTCTACTTCTACGGGCCCGGCACCATCAACGCGATGGCCACCCGCGGCTTCCCGACGGTCGGCGACTCCGGATTCCCCGGCGAGCAGAACCTCAACAACGCCATCGAGACCTTCATCCAGGAGGGGAACCGCGTCTTCGTCTGCCGGTTCGGCATGGCGCTCCACGGCCTCCGCGAGGAGGACCTGATCGAGGGCTGCATCCCCTGCCACCCGCTCGACGTGCAGGACGCGCTCATCCACTACGCCCGCAAGGGCGCGATCATCAACTCCACCTACAACCTGTAGGCGATCGCGATGACCCTCGTCGGATCGGTCGCGGCGAACTTCACCCGCGACCTGGATCAGAACTACGCGCTCATCGCCTCCCTGGCCGAGGAGGCCCGCGAGAGGGGAGTGCGCTTCCTGGTGCTCCCCGAGGCCGCGATCGGCGGCTACCTCTCCTCGCTCGGCAACCACGGCGACACGGTCGCCACCACCCGCCGCTCCCTCCCGCCGGCGGTGCGCCTGGACGGGCCGGAGCTGCGGCGGGTGCAGGAGATCGTCGGCGACCTGGTGGTGGCGATCGGCTTCTGCGAGCTCGACGACGACGGCGAGACCCGCTACAACGCGGCCGCGCTCCTGGACGGCGGGCAGGTCTACGGCAGCTACCGGAAGGTGCACCAGCCGCTGGGCGAGCACCTCTCGTACTCGCCGGGCCCGGGCTACGGCACCTTCGAGACGCCGGTCGGCCGGGTGGGCCTGCAGATCTGCTACGACAAGGCGTTCCCCGAGGCGGCGCGGTCGATGGCGCTGGACGGCGCCGAGATCATCGCCTCGCTCTCGGCGTGGCCGGCCGCTCGGACGGCGACGGCCGAGAACCTGCAGGAGGACCGCTGGACGTACCGGTTCAATCAGTTCGACATCGCCCGCGCCCTCGACAACCAGGTGTTCTGGCTCGCCTCGAACCAGTCGGGGACCTTCGGCTCGCTCCGCTACGTCGGGAACGCGAAGGTCGTCGATCCCGGCGGCAACGTGCTCGCGACGACGCTGCTCGGAGCAGGCATGGCCGTCGCCGACATCGACGTGCGCGGCGCCTTCGAGGCGATGCGCGGCGGGATGTTCCACCTGCGCGACCGGCGGCCCGACGCCTACGACATCGACCGGGTCTGGAACGGAGGACTCGTCCATGCCTGAGATGACCTTCCACGTCCGCTGGCCGGACGGCTCGGAGGAGCGCTGCTACTCGCCGAGCCTGGTCGTGCACGAGTTCCTCGGGACCGGGACCGCCTACTCGCTCGAGGACTTCGTCGCCCGTTCGAGTGAGGCGCTGCGCATCGCGTCGGACCGGGTGCGGGAGCGGTTCGGGTTCGCCTGCACCTCCGCGATGCAGCAGGAGTCCGACATCCTCCGCACGGCGCAGCGCTTCGAGGGCGGCACGGTCAGGGTGCTCGCGATGGAGCCGCCCGCTCCGGCCGGGCAGCGGGTGCGGCCGTGAGCGCCGCTATCGAGCCCGGGCGCCACGTCGAGGTCGCGGTGGTCGGAGGCGGGCAGGCCGGGCTCTCGATCAGCCGGCACCTGGTCGACGACGGCATCGAGCACGTCGTGCTCGAGCGCGCGACCATCGGCCACGACTGGATCGACCGCCGCTGGGACGCCTTCACCCTCGTCACGCCGAACTGGCAGTGCCGCCTCCCCGGGTACCCCTACGACGGGCCGGACCCGGACGGATTCATGACGCGCGACGAGGTGCACGCGTGGGTGCGCCGCTACGCGCAGAGCTTCGACGCCCCCGTGGTCGAGGGCGTGGAGGTGAGCCGGCTCCGCGAGCGCGCCGGGGGAGGGTTCGAGCTGATCACGAGCGCGGGCGCGATCACGGCCGACCAGGTCGTCGTGGCGACCGGCGGCTACCACCGCCCGGTCCTCCCCGCCGTCGCCGCGCGGCTGCCGTCGGACGTGCTGCAGCTCCACTCCGCCGACTACCGCTCGCCGGAGGCGCTCCCGCCCGGCGGCGTGCTCGTCGTCGGCTCCGGGCAGTCGGGCGCGCAGATCGCCGAGGACCTCTTCCTCGCCGGGCGCGAGGTCCACCTCGCCCTCGGCAGCGCGCCGCGGGTGGCGCGCTTCTACCGGGGCCGCGACTGCGTCGCCTGGCTCCAGGACATGGGCGTGTACGACGTCCCCGTCCACGCGCAGGTCGGCGGGCTCACCAAGCGGGAGTCGACCAACCACTACGTGACGGGGCGCGGGGGCGGGCGGGACATCGACCTGCGCGCCTTCGCCCGCGACGGGATGCACCTCTACGGCCGACTGGCCGGGGTGGAGGGGTCCCGGCTGCGCTTCGCCCCCACGGCGGAGGCGTCGCTCGACTACGCGGACTCGGTCGCGGAGTCGATCAAGGACGACATCGACCGCTACATCGCGGCGCACGGCATCGACGCTCCCGAGGAGGACCGCTGCCGTCCGGTCTGGCGGCCGGAGTCCGAGGCGACCGGGCTCGACCTCGCGCGCATCGGCAGCGTCGTCTGGGCGGTCGGGTTCCGCTCCGACTACCGCTGGGTCGAGATCGGCGTGTTCGACGGCGCCGGCCATCCCACCCACCAGCGCGGAGTGACGAGCGTGCCGGGTCTGTCGTTCCTCGGGCTGCCGTGGCTGCACACCTGGGGGTCCGGCCGCTTCGAGGCGATCGCCCGCGATGCGGGGCACCTGGCGGAGGAGGTCCGGCGAGTGCGCGAGGCGGGGCGCTTCGCTCGGGAGCGCGAGCCGGATCTCGCCGGATAGCCTCCTCGCATGACGGAGACGGTGATGGGTGCGGTCGCAGCGCACTTCGGTCGCGACATCGACCGCACCCTCGCCAAGCTCGCCGGCATCATCGCTCACGCCCGCGAGCGCTCGGTCGACCTGCTCGTGCTCCCGGACGCGACCCTCGGCGGCTACCTGCTCGACCTCCAGCACCCCGGGCCGGACCTGCCGCCGAGCCTCGAGCTCGATGGGCCGGAGGTCGCCCGCGTGGCCGAGCTGGCGGGCGATCTCACCGTGTGCTTCGGGATCGCGGAGCGCGCGCTCGAGGGCGGTCGCGAGGTCCGCTACGACACCGCGGTCTGCGTGCACGGCGGGCGCTTGATCGGCACGCACCGCAAGGTCCACCTGCCGCTGGGCGAGTCCGAGGCGTACCTGCCGGGTCGCGGCTTCGCCGCCTTCGACTCGCCGATCGGGAGGATGGGGATGCTGATCGACTTCGACAAGACCTTCCCTGAGTCCTCGCGCTCGCTGGCCCTCGACGGCGCGGAGGTGCTGGCCTGCCTCAGCGCGTGGCCCGCGAGCGTGACCGACCGCTCCGATCGGATCCGCAACGACCGCCAGGCCCACCTGTTCGATCTCTACGACTGCGCCCGCGCCGCCGAGAACCAGGTCTACCTCGTCTCCTCGAACCAGACCGGCGTGCTCGGCGGCCTGCGGTTCCTCGGGCAGGCGAAGGTCGTGGATCCGGCGGGAGAGATCATCGCGAAGACCTGGGCGAAGGGCGGGCTCGCGCTCGCCTCCGCTGACGTCGCCGGCTCCGTCGCCCGCGCCCGCCGCACGATGCACCACCTCCGCGACCGCGCGGAGCACGCCTACCGGAGCTGAGATGCGGATCTGCCTGCTGACCTACTCCACCCGGCCGCGCGGCGGGGTGGTGCACACCCTCGCCCTCGCCGAGGCGCTCGCGCGCGCCGGACACGACGTCACGGTGCGCACGCTCGCCCGGGGCGGCGACGACTCCTTCTTCCGCCCCGTCGATCCGTGCGTGACCGTGCGGGTGGTGCCCTTTCCGCACCGCGAGGGCGAGCCGGTCGGCGCCCGCATCGTTCGGTCCATCGCCGCGATGGCCGAGGCCCTGCGGGGCGAGGACGCCCCGGTCGTCCACGCGCAGGACTGCATCTCGGCCAACGCGGCGCTCGCCGCCGGACTCGCGCCGATCCGCACGATCCACCACCTGGACGACTTCACCACCCCGGAGCTGCGCGCCTGCCACGACCGCGCCGTCCGGCTCCCCCTGACCCGGCTGTGCGTGTCCGCTGCGGTCGCCGAGGAGGTGCGCGCCGGCTGGGGGCTGCTGCCCGACGTGATCCCGAACGGTGTCGACGCGGCGCGGTTCGCGGCCGCCGTCGACGATCCGCTGACCGGGGGGTGGCGGGCCGAGCTCGGCCCGTACCTCCTCGCCCTCGGCGGCATCGAGCCGCGGAAGGGCAGCATCGAGCTGCTCGAGGCGTGGGCTCTGCTGCGCGAGCGCGGCCACGACGTCGCGCTGGTGTTCGGCGGCGGCGAGACCCTGTTCGACTACCGCGAGTACCGGGCCGCCTTCGACCGGAGGGCGGCCGAGCTCGGGATCGCTCCGGTGATCCTCGGCACCGTTCCGGAGGAGAGGCTCGCTCCGCTCGTCGCCGGCGCCTCCGCGCTGGGCTTCGTCTCGGTGAAGGAGGGGTTCGGGCTGGCGGCGATGGAGGCGCTCGCCGCGGGGGTGCCGGTCGTGGCGCGGGAGCTGCCGGTGATCCACGAGGTGTTCGGGGACGCGGTCCGCTACGGGCGGGACCCCGCCTCCTTCGCCGACGCGCTGGAGGAGGCCCTGACGCTGCCCTCGCCGGACGGCCGGGCCCTGGCCGCCTCGCACTCCTGGGACGACGTCGCGGCCGCGCATCTGCGGTTCTACGAGCGGGTGCTCGACGGCTCGGTTCAGAGCTCAGGAGGAACTCCTCCGGACGGGCCGGGATCCGCGCGAGCAGGCGTGCCCGGATGACTCCGTCCTGCCGCCTGGACACGATCGGGCGCCGCCGGTGACCCGCCGGTCGATCTCGCGCATCGTCACCGGTCTCGCCGACGCCGATCCCGACCGGATCGTCGCCGTGGCCGACGAGGGCGCGCTGACGGCGGGGGAGCTCGACCGCGAGAGCACCCGCCTCGCCCGCGCCTACCGCGATCTCGGCGTCCGGACCGACGACCTCGTCACCGTCTCGCTCTCGAACTCGCTGGACGCGCTCGTCGTCTGCGCGGCGGTCTGGAAGGCGGGCGCCGTGCCGCAGCCGGTCTCGACCGGGCTGTCGGCGGCGGAGCGCGCCGAGGTGGAGCGGATCGCGCGGCCGGCGCTCGTCATCGGCGCGCCCTCCTCCTCCGCTGTCCCGTGGCGCGCGGGCGACTGGCGGCCCGGGCCGGAGGTGCCGGCCGGCTCGCTCGAGGACCGGTGGGCCTCGTCCTGGAAGGCGCCCACCTCCTCCGGCAGCACGGGGCGGCCGAAGGTGGTGCTGGCCGCGGGCCCGGCGCTGCTGGATCCGGACGCGCCGGTCGCGCCGTTCCTGCCGCGCGAGGGCGTGCAGCTGGTGAGCGGCCCGCTGATGCACTCGGCGACCTTCACCTACGCCTTCCGCGGGCTGATGACCGGGCAGCGCCTGGTGCTGCTGCCGCGGTTCGACGCCGCCCGGGTCCTCGCGGCGATCGAGGAGCACCGCGTCACCTGGACCCTGCTCGTCCCGACCACGATCCGCCGCCTGCTGGCTGCGCCCGAGCGGTCGGGGGCGGACGTGTCCTCGCTCGCGACGGTGCTGCACCTCGGAGCGCCCTGCGCGCCCGCCGACAAGCGGGCGCTGATCGGCTGGCTCGGCCCGGAGCGGGTGGTCGAGGTCTATGCGGGCAGCGAGTCGAACGGACTGACGATGATCACGGGCCGGGAGTGGCTGGAGCACCCGGGCAGTGTCGGACGGCCGATCAGCGGGACGACCCTGCGCATCCAGCGGGAGGACGGCACGGAGGCTCCGACCGGCGAGCTCGGCCGCATCTGGCTGCACCGCGGCGAGGCCCCCGCCTACCGCTACCTCGGCGCGGGCTCGCGGCGGACGGAGGAGGGCTGGGACACCCTCGGCGACGTCGGCCGCGTCGACGGGGACGGGTGGCTCTGGGTGGTCGACCGCGCCGACGATCTGATCCTCCGGGGCGGAGTGAGCGTCTGGCCGGCCGAGGTCGAGCGGGTGCTGGAGGCCCTGCCCGGAGTCCGCGGGGCGGTCGCCTTCGGCGTGCCGGACACGGAGCTGGGGCAGGCGGTGGAGGCGGTCGTCGACGTGGGCGACGCGGGCGTGGACCCGGCCGGTCTGCTCGCTCGGGCGAACGCCGAGCTGGGCGCTGAGCGGCGCCTCCGGGCCCTCCGGATCGTGCACGAGCCCGTTCGGAGCGACGCGGGCAAGGTCCGTCGCTCCGCGCTCGCCCCCGTGGCGCAGACGCTCGGGACCCACCGTTCCGCCGGCACCCCGGATGGGCCAGAGTAGGCCCTGCGCCCCCGCGCACCGACCCCAGGGAGACCCGATGAAGTACATGCTGATCATGCGCGCGACCGATGCGGCGAAGGAGGCCTACGCCTCCATCCCGTTCGACGAGATCATCACCCGGATGGGGCAGTACAACGAGGCGATGATCGAGGCGGGCGTGCTGCTCTCGGGCGACGGCCTGGCCGACGACGTCGCCTCCTCCGGCTTCGTGGTCGACTTCTCCTCCGAGCCGCCGACCGTCGTCGACGGCGCCTACGGCCCGACCGAGTCGCTCTTCAACGGCTTCTGGATCATCGGGGTCGACTCCAAGGAGCAGGCCCGCGAGTGGGCGCTGCGCTGCCCCCTGGTGCCCGGCAACCGCCTCGAAGTGCGCCGGATAACCGACGAGAGCGACTTCGCGGAGTTCGCCGACAACGAGTACGTGCAGAAGGAGGCCGGCTGGCGCGAGGACGAGGCGGCGCGCGCCTCCGGGGACTGACGCGGCGGCGGACGTCACGCCTCCGTAACGACGCCCGCCTCGACGTGCCAGTGCCGCGTCAGCTGCACCGTCTCGAGCATCCGCCGGTCGTGGGTGACCAGCAGCAGGGTGCCCTCGTACGCCTCGAGCGCCTCCTCCAGCTGCTCGATGGCGACGAGGTCGAGGTGGTTGGTCGGCTCGTCGAGCACCAGGAGGTTCGTGCCGCGGGCCTGGAGGAGCGCCAGGGCGGCCCGCGTCCGCTCGCCCGGCGAGAGCTCGCCGACGCGGCGGCCGACGTGGTCGGCCTTCAGCCCGAACTTCGCCAGCAGGGTGCGGACCTCGGCGGTCGGCCACTCGGGCACCAGCGCCTCGAACGCGTCCGCGAGCGGCACGTCGGCGGCGAGCATCCCGCGGGCCTGATCGATCTCGCCGATCGCCACGCTCGCTCCGAGAGAGGCGCCGCCCTCCTCCGGCTCGGCGCGGCCGAGGAGGAGCGACAGCAGCGTCGACTTGCCGGCGCCGTTGGGCCCGGTGATGCCGATCCGGTCGCCCGCGTCGACCTGGAGCGACACCGGCCCGAGCGTGAAGGCGCCGCGGCGGGCGACCGCGCCGTTCAGCGTCGAGACGACCGAGCTCGAGCGCGGGGCGCTGCCGATCGTGAAGGCGAGCTGCCACTCCTTGCGCGGCTCCTCGACCTCCTCGAGCCGCGCGATCCGGCTCTCCATCTGGCGCACCTTCTGCGCCTGCTTCTCGCTCGACTCCGCCGAGGCCTTGCGACGGATCTTGTCGTTGTCGGGGGCCTTCTTCATCGCGTTGCGCACGCCCTGGCTCGACCACTCCCGCTGGGTGCGGGCGCGGGAGACCAGGTCGGCCTTCTGCTCGGCGAAGTCCTCGTACTTCTCGCGGCGCTGGCGGCGCGCGGTCTCGCGCTCCTCCAGGAACGCGTCGTAGCCGCCTCCGTAAACCCGGTTGGTGCCCTGCGCGAGATCGAGCTCGAGCACGCGGGTGACGCTGCGGGCGAGGAACTCGCGATCATGGCTCACGAGCACTGCGCCGCCGCGGAGTCCGCGGACGAAGGCCTCCAGGCGCTCCAGGCCGTCGAGGTCGAGGTCGTTGGTCGGCTCGTCGAGCAGCACCACGTCGAAGCGCGAGAGCAGCAGCGCCGCGAGGCCCACCCGCGCCGCCTGCCCGCCGGAGAGGGAGGTCATCGTCGAGGAGGCGGCCGCGGCGCCGAGCGACAGGCCCAGGTCGGCCAGGACGACCGGGGTGCGCTCGTCGAGGTCGGCCGCGCCGCTCGCGAGCCAGCGGTCGAGCGCGAGGGCGTAGCGGTCGGCGATCGAGCCGTCGGGATCGGGGTCGGCCAGGGCGGAGGCGGCGGCGTCGAGCTCGGCGGAGGCCTCGGCGCAGCCGGTGCGGCGCGCGATGTAGCCGGCCACGGTCTCGCCCTCGCGGCGCTCGTGCTCCTGCGGCA
>NZ_PSVI01000062.1:0-17831 GCF_002931415.1 Rathayibacter sp. AY1E8 | reverse complement strand
CAGCGTCCGCCAGTGCGCCTCCTTGAGCGGGCCGCGCACCCACTCGGCCGGTGCCGCGATGACGTCGACCCCGGCGTCGACCAGCCAGCGGCTGACCTCCGGGAAGCGCAGGTCGTAGCAGGTCTGCAGCCCGACGACGAGGCCGCCGACCTCGAACGTCTCGGGTGCGGCGATCTCCCCCGCGGCGACCCACTCCGACTCGGTCTGACCGAAGGCGTCGTACAGGTGGAGCTTGCGGTAGCGGGCCACGAGCGCGCCCTCGGGGTCGAGCGCGACGAGCGTGTTCGCGATGCGGCGTCCGTCCACCGCCTCGACCATGCCTGCCACGAGATGGATCCGGAGCTCGCGCGCGAGGGCCGCGAGAGCCGTGACGAACGGGCCGTCGAGCGCCTCGCCCGCCGCGACCAGCTCGGGCCCGAGCGGATCGGTGAAGGCGGAGCTGTACTCCGGCAGCACCACCAGGCTCGCGCCGCTCTCGGCGGCGATCCGGGCCAGGCGCCCGATCGTCGCGAGGTTCGCCTCCCGGTCCGTCGAGGGGGCGAACTGCGCCACGGCCATGCCGACGGCGCCGGTCATCAGCTCGGCGGGTAGAGGAAGAGGGCGACCTGGGAGGCCGGGATGGTGCGCTTGTGGTACGCGTGGTCGTTGCCCCAGTTGTACTCCTCGAGCGAGACCGTGCCGTCGGAGTTGACGGCCTGCACGTACGCGACGTGGTTGCCGGTGAACCAGGCGACCGCGCCGGGGACGGGCGTGCTGCTGGTCACCCAGCCGTGGGAGGCCCACTGGCCGGCCCACGCGTAGGCGCTGCCCCCGCCCGGGGTCATGTTGCCCCAGGTCCACTTGAAGGGTGCGCTCGTCGAGCCCTGGTCGCGGTTGATCCGCCAGGCGACGAAGTCGACGCACTCGCGGTAGTAGTACCGCAGCGGCGAGAGGCCGCCGCCCTGGTCGTCGGTGAGCTGGTCGCGCCAGGGGTAGTCGTCGCCCTCCTCGCGGGGCGTGACCGAGGTGCTGGTGCCGCCGCTGCCCGCGGCGGCACCGTCCGCGCCGGTCGCGCCTGCCGCGACCTGCGCCTCCTGGGCGAGGCGGGCGGTCTCGGCGTCGCGGGCGGCCTGCTCGGCGGCGGCGAGCGCGCGCGCCTGGGCGGCCGCCTCGTCGAGCTGGGCCTGGGTCGGTGCGGTGAAGGAGTCGCGGATGACCTGCTCCTGGACCGCGGTCGGCGCGACGGTGAGCTTCTGGTTGCCGAGCGCCTGCACGCGGGCGGCGGCCTCGACGGCGGCCTGCGAATCGGGTGCCGGGTCGAAGGAGTAGGCGGGGAGCGCGGAGACCGCCACGAGGCCCGCGATGGCGGCGAGGGCGACCGTGCTGACGGTCGCGCGGAAGACACGGCCCCGGCGGCGCCGCACGGGGCGGACGGGCGTGAGGACCGGAGTGGCGACGCGTGCCGCGGGCAGCGCGTGCGGCGCCTGCCGCGGGCTCCGCCGGGTCAGGCGGTCGCCGAGCCCCTCGTCCGAGCCGTCGTCCCCGCGTTCGTCCCTCACAGCAGCACCCCTCGCATCGGGGTCGAGCCTAACGTGCGGGCCGGTCCGGCACACGCGCCGGCGCGGAGCGTCGGGAGGCCGGTCCGCGGATGCGGGTCGCGCGAGCCCGGCACGAAGTCGGCGGCGGCGCCGGGCGGATCCGACGGTGACGCGGACGGGCGACCGGAGTAGCGTCCGGAGCGGAGCGGGCGCGACGGTGCGGCCGCGGGACGGAGGACGGCGATGATCCGGAGCGAGAGGGCCTTCAGCGGCTTCAGCGTGGACGACGTGGAGGCGGCGCGGGCCTTCTACGGCGGAGTGCTCGGGCTCGAGGTCGAGCTGAACGCGATGGGGATCCTCGACATCCGGCTGCCGGGCGGAGGCCGCGCGATCGCGTACCCGAAGCCGGACCACGAGCCGGCGTCGTTCACGATCCTGAACTTCTCGGTGGAGGACGTCGACGCGGCGGTCGCCGAGCTGCACGCGGCAGGCGTCACCACGGCGATCTACGACGACCCGTCGCTGCCGACCGATGCGGACGGAGTGATGCGCGGCCACGGGCCGACGATCTGCTGGTTCCGCGATCCGGCGGGCAACGTGCTGAGCGTGATCGAGGGCGACTGAGGTCTCCGCCCGCGCACTGTCAGCCGCGGGCAGCACGTCCGCGACCTGTGTTAACGACGAAAGCCGGCCCTTCTCAGGACCGGCTTTCGCTTTCTTGTTGCGGGGGCAGGATTTGAACCTACGACCTCTGGGTTATGAGCCCAGCGAGCTACCGAACTGCTCCACCCCGCGGCACAAGAAGAGACATTACACGCGTTCCGGCGCCGGTGCAAATCGACGCGGCGGTGGGAGCGGGCTCCGGTCTCAGGCGGGCTTGGCGGCGCGCAGCACGGCGCTCCCGTCCACGCTCAGCCCGACCGCCGTCAGGGCGGCTGCGAGCTCGGACGAGGTGCGCGACCAGGTGCGGACGTCGGCGTCGACGGGAGCGGACGACGACGGGACGACGAGCACCGCGCCGCCGGGGGCGACGAACCACTCCACCAGCCGCGCCCACTCCTCCAGGTCGGGGAGCCACGAGACGACGCCGGCGCTGCAGAGCACGACGTCGAACGAGTCGGGCTCCGGCAGCATGTGCCGCAGCTCGTAGAGGTTCGCGCAGACGAAGCGGGCGGAGCCGGCGAGGTCCCTGTCCGCGGCGCCGGCGCGTGCTCGGCGCACGGCGGGCATCGAGAAGTCGACGCCCACCACGCGGGCGCCGCGCTCGGCGAGCTCGAGCGCGTCGAGCCCGTCGCCCGAGCCGAGCTGGAGAATCCTCGGACCGGGGTCGAGGAGCGCCGCGGTGACGAGCTCCGGGTGGAGCGCACCCTCGCCGGTGCGCTCCTCCCAGTACGTGCGGTTCAGCTCGAGCCACTCACCCGAGCGGAGGTGCTCGCCGCGGTCGACCTGCACCATGCGGGCTACTGGCCGCCCTCGGCCTGCAGCGCCCGCGAGAGCGCCTCGGTCAGCTGCTCGTCCGCCGCCGCGAAGGCGGTGAGGTCGCCCGCCTTGAGGGCGTTCTCGCGAGCCGTGAGGGCGTCCCGCGCGTCGTTCAGCGCCTGCTGCAGCGCCGTCTGGTCGCCCGTGGCCGGCGTGGAGCCGGTGCCGCCGGTCGTGCCGCCCGCGTCGCCTCCGGTGTCGCCGCCCGAGGTGCCGGTGCCCGCGTCCGGAGTCGTCGGCGTGCCGGTGTCGCCCGCGTCGGCTCCCGAGTCGCCGCCGAAGAGGCTGTCGAGGGCCGCGTCGAGGGTGTCCTCGAAGGCGATGTCGTCACCGAACGCGACCAGCACCTTCTGCAGGAGCGGGAAGCTCGTGTCTCCGTTGGAGCGCACGTAGATCGGCTGGACGTAGAGCAGGCCGCCGCCGACCGGCAGCGTGAGCAGGTTGCCCCTCGTGACGGTGGTGTCGCCGCGGGAGAGGATGTTCAGCTCGTTCGCGACCGTCGGGTCGGTGGTGAACGCGTTCTGCACCTGGCCGGGGCCGGGCACCGTGTCGTCCTTCGGCAGCTCGAGCAGGCGGAGCGTGCCGTAGCCGTCGGCCACGGAGCCCGCCGTCGAGCCGGCGTCGGAGTCGGCCACGAGGTAGCCGGTCAGCACGTTGCGGCTGGCCTGCGCGCCCTGGACGCTCGCCGGGATGTACGTCGAGTAGAGCGAGTACGACGGCACGTCCTGATCCGGCGTCTGCAGCGTCAGGTAGTACGGAGGCTGCAGGCTGGTGCCGGTCGCGGCGGCCGTGGTCGCGGCTCCGCTCGTCGGGTCGTTCGGCGTCGCCCAGGCGTCCTCGCGGGAGTAGAAGGAGCCCGCGTCGGTGACGTGGTAGGTGCCGAGGACCGCGCGCTGGACCTTGAAGAGGTCCTCCGGGTACCGGACGTGGCTGAGCAGCTCGCCCGACATGTCGCTCACGGGCTTCACCGTGGTCGGGAAGATCTTCTGCCAGGTCTGCAGGATCGGGTCCTCGGTGTCCCACGCGTAGAGCGTGACGCTGCCGTCGTACGCGTCGACGGTCGCCTTCACCGAGTTGCGGATGTAGTTGACGTCGTCGGTCGGGAACTGCTGCTGCGTGTTCGTGTCGGCGATCGCCTGCGAGAGGCTCTGCACCTCCGAGTACGGGTAGTCGGCCGAGGTGGTGTACCCGTCGACGACCCACTTCACGCGGCCGTCGACGACGGTCGGGTAGGCGTCGGAGTCGAGCTTGAGGTACGGCGCGACCTTCTGGACGCGCTGCACGGGATCGCGGTCGTAGAGGATCTGCGAGTCGTCGTTCACACCGTCCGAGAGGAAGATCTGCTCGGACTGGAACTTGATCGCGTAGACGAGCTTCTTGAAGACGTTGTCGAGAGCGGGGCCGCCCTCGCCGTCGAAGGTCGTGTAGGTCTGCTGCGCGCCGTCGGTGCCCGAGGGGTAGTCGAGCTCGATGTCGCGCGAGTCGTTGCCGCCCACGATCGAGTACGGCGGGGAGTTCTCGCCGAAGTAGATCCGCGGCTCGTAGTCGCCGAGGTCGCCCGTCGTCGGGACGCCGGACTCGATGAACACCGGCTCGCCGTCGGCCGACCGCTGGTTGCCGTACGCGGCGACCAGGCCGTAGCCGTGGGTGTAGACCAGCGTCTGGTTGTACCAGGTCTGGTTGGTGCCGAGGCCGTTGAGGTTCAGCTCGCGGACGCCGACCACGGCGTCCTGCGTCGATCCGTCGATGGAGTAGCGGTCGACGTCGAGCGCGTTCTGCGTGTCGCCGAACTTGTAGTACTGGCGGAACTGCTGCAGCTGCGAGAACGCGTCGGTGACGACGGCGGGGTCGAGGATGCGGATGTTCGCGGTGGTCTCGGCGTCCGAGCGCAGGGCGCCCGGCTCCGCGTCGGTGGTCGCGTCGTAGGGGATGACGTCGACGTCGCTGACGCCGTAGGCCTGGCGCGTCATGTCGATGTTGTTCTGGATGAAGGGCTGCTCGAGCGTGCGCTCGTTGGGCTCGACCTGGAACTTCTGCACGATCCA
Source organism: Rathayibacter sp. AY1E8 (assembly GCF_002931415.1). NCBI lineage: Bacteria > Bacillati > Actinomycetota > Actinomycetes > Micrococcales > Microbacteriaceae > Rathayibacter > Rathayibacter sp. AY1E8. The sequence goes on along the minus strand of NZ_PSVI01000062.1, from coordinate 12,790 downwards.
CGGGTAGAGGGAGCCGACGAGCAGGCTCGACACGATCAGCAGCGCGGTGCCGATGACCGGGAAGCGCCAGCGGCCGATGAAGGCGGTGACGACGAAGAGGATCGCGACCAGCGCCGCGATGCCGGCCAGGATCTGCAGGCCCGGGATCGTCGCGTTGACGGTGGAGTAGGTGGCGCCGGTGATGCGGGGCCCCTGCTGCGCGAGCGTCGCGTACTGGTCGAGCCAGAGGCTGACCGCCTGCACGGCGAGGTAGAGGGCGGCGATGACCGCCAGCTGGATGCGCGAGGCCTTCGAGATGCGGATCTCGCGGCCGTTCACCCGGATCGCTCCGTAGAGGTAGCCGGTGGCGAGGGTCGCGAACGCCGAGATCAGCAGGACCGCCGACGCGAAGCCGACGATGCTCTGGTAGAAGGGCAGCTCGAAGAGGTAGAACGACGTGTCGAGGCCGAACTGCGGATCCGTGGTGCCCGAGGGCGTGCGGTTCCAGAAGGTGAGGCTCGTCTGCCAGCGGGTGGCGGAGGAGACGCCGGCGAAGAGGCCGAGCACCGCGGGGATCCCGAAGGTGGCCAGGCGCCGCAGCGGCTCCACGACCTGCTGGTAGCGGTCGATCTGCGAGTTGAGCTTCGCGTAGACCGGCCGGAGGCGGTAAGCCAGCATCAGGCTGATGAACACCGGCACCGCCATGGCGACGAAGCCGATGACGAAGAGACCGCCCGCCGCCGCCCACTGCGTCGTGAGCACGGAGAGGAAGCCGAGCTGGTCGTACCAGAGGATGTCGGTGTACAGACCGGCGAAGACGAAGAACGCCACCACCAGGACGGCCACCACCACGACAGTGACGGCGAGGACGCTCCGTCTCTTCCGCGGCGGGGTTTCGGTTGCTGTGGAACTCACGTGAGGGCCTCTTGCTGTCGAGATGTGAGGGGAGGCCACCCATGCTATGCGACGGCTGTCCGGCTCACCTGGGCGTCGACCCGGGGTCGGCGGGCGGGATCAGTCGAGGGGAGCGGCGGTGCTGCAGTCCGGCAGCCCGGAGGTGTCGCCCGCGGCGATGCCCTTCAGTGCGGCGAGGGCGTCGTCGAGGGTCGAGACCGCGAGCACGTCGAGCCCGTCGGGGACGTGGCCGACGACCTCGTTGCAGTTGGTCGCGGGGGCGAGGAAGTACTCGGCTCCGGCGCCCTCCGCCCCGTAGAGCTTCTGGCGGATCCCGCCGATGGCGCCGACCTCGCCGGCCGCGTCGATCGTGCCGGTCCCGGCGACGCTCCGCCCGCCGTTGAGCTCGCCCTCGGTGAGCTTGTCGATGATCCCGAGGGCGAACATCATGCCCGCGCTCGGCCCGCCCACGTCGTCCAGCTGGATGTCGACCTCGAACGGGAAGTCGAAGGCCGCTCCGGGGAGGACGCCGATGACGGCGGCGCCGTTCGAGTCGCGCGGCGTGACCTCCACCTCCTGCCGGGCGCCCTCGCGCTCGATGCTGACCTGCACCGGGGAGCCGGTGCCCAGGGTCTGCAGGGTCGCGCGCAGGGCGGTCGCGTCGGCGACGGGGGTGCCCGCGACCGCGAGGATCTCGTCCCCCGCCTCCAGGACGCCCTCGGCCGGGGAGCCCTCGGGCACCTGCACGACCGAGACGCGCTGCTCGACGGGGTAGCCGAGCTCGGTGAGCGCGGCGGCGATCGCCTCCTGCTGGGAGTCGGTCATCTCGGCCTGGTTGGCCTCGTCGCGCTCCTCGACCGTGGAGGAGGGAGGGAAGATCGCGTCGACCGGGACGACCGCCTTGGTCCTGTCGAACCAGGCGCTCGCGACCTCGACCCAGGTGGGCAGGCTCTGCGGGTTGCCGACGACCGACACGGTGAGCATGTCGAGCGTGCCGGCCGTGGGGTAGGTGGTGCGGTCCGGGATCGAGATGAGGGGCACGTCCTTGCTGCTGCCCAGGGTGTCGAACACGGGGCCGGGCTGCTCGATCACGTAGGGGGCGGGCGCGACGCCCAGACCGACCACGACGGCGACACCCGAGAGGAGGACGACCGGTCCGACCCACGGGCGGCGCGGGGAGGAGGAGGGGCGCGGGTCGTCGGAGAACAGCGACACGGGGGCCTTTCTGGCGACGGGTGGAGCGGCTCCGCCGGGATGTTCGCGGCGGGCGGAAGCGGGCTGGGCCCGAGCGGTGCTCTGCACGCCGAGGCCCCGGGCGCTCGGGCTAACGTAGCTTGCACGACTGGGAGTCGCGCCGGAACCGGCGCCCTGTGCAGGGCCGCGGAGGCGGTGCGGCGACCGGATTCACGTGAGCGACGGAGGGCTGATCCCGATGGCCGATGGCGACAGTGCGGACCGAGCGGGCGGCGGCTCCGAGGACGAGTTCCGGGAGATGCTGCGGCAGTTCCTCTCGGGGAACGGCCCGGTCGACCCCTCGCAGCTCGCCGGAGCGGCGGGACTGCCGAACGACCCGGTGGCCCTGCAGAACCTGCTCTCGCAGCTGCAGAGCGCGATGCAGCAGAACGGCGACGGCGGCGTCAACTGGACGCTCTCGCTCGAGCAGGCGAAGCAGCTCGCGCGCGCCGAGTCCGCGCCGGTGTCCGACTCCGTGCGGGCTCCGATCGACGCGGCCTTCGGCGTCGCCGCGCTCTGGCTCGACGAGGTCGCGTACGTCTCCGAGCTGAGCCGCGCGCCGCGCTCGATCAGCCGCCTCGAGTGGATCTCCCTGACGATGCCGGTCTGGACCCAGCTCGCCGAGCCGGTGGCGCTGAGCATCTCGGACGCGCTGACCCGCGTGCTCCGCGAGCAGGCCCCGGAGGAGATGCAGGCGATGATCGCCGGTGCCGAGGGCATGATGCGCGGGATCGGCGGCACCCTGTTCGCCCTGCAGCTGGGCCAGGTCGTCGGGCAGCTCGCCGCCGAGGTCGTCTCGGGCGGCGACATCGGCATCCCGCTGCTGGAGGAGAACGACGCGGCGATCCTGCCGCAGAACGTCGCCGCGTTCGGCGAGGGCCTCGACATCCCGCTGGACCAGGTGCAGCTGTACCTGGCGGTCCGCGAGCTCGCGCACGCCCGCCTCTTCCGGCACGGCAAGTGGCTCCGTCTCGCTCTCATCTCGCAGATCACCGACTTCGCGCGCGGGATCAGCATCGACACCACCCGCCTCGAGGAGCTGGCCGAGGGCTTCGACCCGTCGAACCCCGAGGAGCTCCGCGACGCGATGACCTCCGGCGCGCTCATCCCGCCGAAGACGGAGGAGCAGCTCGCCGCGCACGGCCGCCTCGAGACCGTCCTCGCCCTCATCGAGGGGTGGGTCGACGTCGTCACCGCGGCGGCGACCACCCGCCTGCCCAGCGCCGGGGCGATCGCCGAGACGGTCCGCCGCCGCCGCGCCTCCGGCGGCCCGGCCGAGTCCGCCTTCGCGACCCTCGTCGGCCTGGAGCTGCGCCCGCGCCGCCTCCGCGAGGCCGCCGCGATGTGGCAGGCCGTGACCGACGCCGTCGGGCCCGAGGCCCGCGACTCCCTCTGGTCGCACCCCGACCTGCTCCCCGGCTCGGAGGACCTGGACGACCCGAGCGCGCTCGTCGCCCGGCTCACGGCCGAGGCCCGCGGCGAGACCCCGGAGCCCGACGAGATGGACCGCGCGCTGGAGGACCTGCTGAACGGCACGATGCCGCGCGAGGGCGACGGCGCCTCCGGAGACGCCCCGGACACGACCGACGACGACGGCTCGCCGGACGACGACGACCGCGGCTCCTCCCCCACGGGCGACCGCCCCGTCTGACCCCCGTCCGGCGCCCGCCTGTGGACAACTCGCGCGGCGCCGGGCCGGTCTCGGCCATGATCGCCGGATGGTGCTCCGGCTCGATCCCCGACTCCCCCTGCTCTGGCGCTCAGCGACCGCGGTGCAGCTCGGCCTCGACCGGCCGCACGCGGTCCTGGACGGCGTCGGCTACCCGGAGGAGCTGCTGCTCGACGCCCTCCGCGTGGGCACCAGCGCCGGCACCGTCCGCCTGATCGCGGCGCGCGCCGGAGCGAGCGAGGCGCGTGTCGACGAGGTGCTCGAGGCGCTCCGGCCGGTCCTGCTGCGCAGCGTCGAGCCCGGCCCTCCCCCGGCACCGCGGGTCGTCGTCGAGGGGACGGGCGCGGCACCGGACGCACTGCGCACGCTGCTCCGGAGCGAGGGCTGCTCGTTGCTCACCGACGACGGGACGCCGGACCTCGCCGTGCTGATCGCCGACTTCGCGGTCGCCCCCGCCCGCGCCGCGCACTGGCTCGCGGCCGACGTGCCGCACCTGGCGGTGGTGTTCGGCGACGAATCGGTGCGCCTCGGACCCCTGGTGGAGCCGGGAGCCGGACCGTGCCTGCACTGCGCCGAGCGGGACCGGATGGATCTCGACCCGGATCGTGCGCGCCTCGTGATTCAGGTGCTCGGCCGCACGGCCCCCACCCGCACGCCGCTCGCGAGCGCCGCGATCGCCGTGGCGGCCGCCGACGCCGCGCTGCGGCGGCTGCTCGCGGGCTGGCGAGGGCTCCGCGGGGCCGAGCGGGTCTACAGCGACGCCTCCGGAGCGTTCACCGTGCGGGAGCGGGAGCCGCACCCCGAGTGCGCGTGCCGAGCTCTTCGAGGAAGCGCGACGGCTCCCTCCGCGTGACGCGGCCGACCGTCGAGCGCGCCCACGAGAGGCGCAGGCGCCGGCGGGCCCGGGTGATGCCGACGTAGAGGAGGCGCCGCTCCTCGTCGATCGCCTCGAGGCCGGCGGCGTACGAGATCGGCAGCAGGCCCTCGGCGAGCCCCATCAGGTGCACCGACTCCCACTCGAGGCCCTTCGCCGAGTGCAGCGTGGCGAGGGTGACCGCGCCGCGGTCCGGCTCGTGGTGCACCTGCTGGCGTGCGATCAGGTCGTCGGTGAACTGGCGGAAGGTCCATCCGGCAGGGGCCTCGTCGACGAGGCGGGCCAGCGTGTCCAGCGACTCCCACCGGTCGCGCACCGCACCGGGCGCCGACGGGGGCTCGGCGCTCCAGCCGAGCGAGCGGAGGACGTCGCTCACCGACTTGAACAGCGGCTCGCCGCTGATCGACACGGACGCCGCGCGCAGCTGCATCACGGCCTGCTTCACCTCGGGCAGGTCGAAGAAGCGCTTGCCGCCGCGCATGTGCGCGCTCACTCCACGCTCGTGCAGGGCGTGCTCGATGACCGCCGACTGGCTGTTGGTGCGGAAGAGGACCGCGATGTCGGAGGGGCGCACCCCCGCCTCGATGTCGGCCGCGACCCGCGCCGCGATCCCGCGCGCCTCCGCGATGTCGTCCGGGTAGGCGTCGATCGCGGGCTCCGGCGCCTCGGCGGCGGCGACGGCGTGGAGCGAGAGGGCGCCGGGCCTGCCCCGCATGAGGCGGTTCGCGGTCTGCACGATCGGCACGGCCGAGCGGTAGTTCTCCTCCAGGCGCACCACGGTGGCGGCCGGCCAGCGGGACGGGAAGTCGAGGAGGTAGTCGGCCCGCGCACCCGCGAAGGAGTAGATGGTCTGGCTGGCGTCGCCGACGACGCAGAGGTCGCTCCGGTCGCCGAGCCAGAGCTCCAGGAGCCGCTGCTGCAGCGGCGAGACGTCCTGGTACTCGTCGACGACGAAGAAGCGGTACTGCTCGCGCACCTGCATCGCCATCGCGGGCTCGGACTCGAGCATCCCGGCGGTCACGAGCAGGACGTCCTCGAAGTCGATCTGGCGGCGCTGGTCCTTCAGCCCCTCGTACTCGTCCACGAGCGCGACCGTCTGCTCCAGGGTGAGCCGTCCGGGCAGGGGGCGCGTCCGGGCGGCGACGGCGTACTGCTCGAGGGAGAGGGCGGACACCTTCCGCCACTCGATCTCGGCCGAGAGGTCGCGAAGCGTCGCCGTGTCGAGCTTCAGGCGGAGCCGCTCGGCCGCGTGCCCGAGCAGGCGGGCCTTGCCGTCGAGCAGCTGGGGCATCGTGCCCCCCACCAGCTGCGGCCAGAAGTAGCCGAGCTGCGAGAGAGCCGCTGCGTGGAACGTGCGGGCCTGGACGCCCCCGGCGCCGAGCACCCGCAGGCGCGAGCGCAGCTCGGCCGCGGCGCGGCTGGTGAAGGTCAGTGCCATGACGCGACCGGGCGTGTAGACGCCGGTCGCCACTCCGTGCGCGATGCGGTGCGTGATCGTCCGGGTCTTGCCGGTGCCCGCTCCCGCGAGGACGCAGACCGGCCCCAGCAGCGCCTCCGCCGCCTCCCGCTGCCCCTCGTCGAGTCCGTCGAGCAGGGTCACGCGATCGGGCCGTTCTCCAGCTCGCCTCCGTACCAGTCCTCGATCATCGCGCGGGCGATGGACGAGCGGCCGGGCAGCAGCACGGACTCGAGCGAGTCGTGCAGCTGCTGCCGGGTGAACCAGCGCAGCTCGACGATCTCCTCGCCGTCCGGGAGCAGATCCTCCGGGGACTGGTCCTCGGCGAGGCGGGCGGTGAAGCCGACCATGAGGGAGGCGGGGAAGGGCCAGGGCTGCGAGCCGAGGTACTGCGGGTCGACGACGCGCATGCCCGACTCCTCGCCGATCTCGCGGATCACGGCGGCCTCGAGCGACTCGCCCGGCTCGACGAAGCCGGCGAGCAGGGAGAAGCGGCCGGTGCCCCACATCGCGTTCGAGCCGAGAAGGAGGCGGTCGTCCGCGTCGAGGACGCAGACGATGATCGCCGGATCCGTGCGCGGGAAGACCTGGCTGCCGTCGGTGGGCGAGCGGCGGACCCAGCCGCCCTGCTCGACGACGGTCGGGTCGCCGTTGCGGGGCGAGTAGCCGTGCGAGGCGTGCCAGTTCACGATGGCGAGAGCCTCGGTGAACAGGCCCGCGTCGCGGTCGCTCAGGCGCTCGGCGATCGGGCGCAGGCCGCTCCACCGCTCCTCGTCGGGCTCGAGCTCGGCGGCGGCCGCGTCGGTGAGGACGGTCGCGATGACGGGGGTTCCGACCGGCTCGCCGGGGGCCTCGGCGAGCGTGCGGCCGAGGTAGATCCGGAGGGTGCCGGCGGTCACGTCCTCGGGGCGGCGCAGGAGGAGGCGGTCGGCCTCGACCAGGGTCCGGTCGTGGTGCAGGACGAGCACGCGGGTGGCGGGATCGGCGAGCAGCTCGTCGAAGAGCGCGGGCCGCGAGCGTCCGACGCCGTCGCGGTCGGCCGCCTGTCGCGAGAGCGGGAGGCGATCGGCGAAGGGCAGTGACATCCGGGGCTCATTTCGTGACGGGGGCCGCGAGGACCGCTGTCGCGGGCCTTCGACGGCATCGGCGGGACAGCGCGTGGCGGCGGGCCGGCCGGGCACGAGCCGCCTACCCTGGAAACCATGGCCAGATCCCATCTCACTCTAGCCGCGCTGGCCACCTCGGCCGTCGAGGGCCTCGACGTCCGCTCCGCGCGCCCCTTCACCTCCTCGACGCACGGCGACTTCGACTCCGCCCTGCTGACGACGCGCGAGGGCGCCCGCCTCGTCGTGCGCGTGCCCACGTCCGCGCTCGCGGAGCAGGAGCAGCTCGGCGACCTCGTCGCGCTCCGGGCGCTGACCGCCGGCATCCGCAGCCGCCTGCCCTTCGATCTGCAGGAGAGCGTCGGGCAGACGCCGTTCGACGGCGCCCGCGCGGTCGTCTACGAGTACCTCGAGGGAGATCGCGTCCTCATCGACGACGTGGCCGCGCAGAGCGGGCTCGCGGACTCGATCGGCCGGGCCGTCGGGGCGATCCACTCGCTCCCGGTGTCCTTCGTCCAGGAGGCGGGCCTGCCGATCGCGACCGCGCGCGACAGCGTGAACGAGACGGTCGCGGTGATCGAGCGCGCGGCCGACACCGGCCACGTCCCGGCGGCGCTCGTCGCGCGCTGGGAGTCGGCCTCCTCCGACGAGGCGCTCTGGCAGTTCGACCCGACCGTGGTGAACGGCTCGATGACCGCCGACTCCTTCCTCCGCTCGGGCGACGTCGTCGCGGCCGTGCTCGGCTGGGCGGCGCTGCGGGTCGGCGACCCGGCGCGCGACCTGCACTGGCTGCTGAGCGCCCCGGGCTCCGAGACGGCGCTCTCCGCCTACTCCCGGATGCGCGCGGGAGCAGTGGACCGCACGATCCGCCAGCGCGCCCAGCTCTACGCCGAGCTCGAACTCGCCCGCTGGCTGCTGCACGGCACCGAGACCGACGACTCCGCCATCGTGGACGACGCGGTCGCCATGCTCGACACGCTGGTCGACAGCGTGCTCGGCGACCTCTCCGCGCCCCTCTCGACCGACACCGGCCCGGTGCTGGCGGTCTCGGAGGTCGAGGAGCTGCTCAACCGCACGCCGGGAGCCCGCACGGGCTCCTCCGCTCACGGCCGCGGGCTCGCTCCCGTCGCCGAGGAGAGCGACTCCGCGAGCTCGCGCTCGGAGTAGAACCGCTCGGGCCGCAGCACGAGGTCGTCGGCGACGAAGTAGAACACGGCGTCGACGCTCTCGAGCGGCACCCCCCGCCAGCGCGAGTAGGCGAGCCGGTACAGCGCGAGCTGGAACTGCTTGAGCTCGAGGTCGGCGGCGTCCTTCGGCGCTCGCCCGGTCTTCCAGTCGACGATCTGCACGCCGTCCTCCGTCGGGTACACCGCGTCGAGCTTGCAGACGACGACGTGGCCGGCAAGCTGGAGGTGGATCTCGATCTCGACCGCCTCCGGGCGCCGGTCGGCCCACTCCGAGCGCTCGAACGTGGCGATCAGGGCGTCGAGCCGCTCCTGCTCGACGGACGCGGGGCCGGCGTCGTCGAGCTCGTCGGGGAAGGTGTCGACCGCCTCCGCCCCGCCCTGGACGCCGAAGCGGTTCTCGACCCAGGAGTGGAACGTCGTGCCGAGCCGGGTCTGCCGATAGGGGCGCTCCGGCATCGGCCGGCGCAGCTGCGCCGCGACCTCGTCCGGCGTGCTGACGATGTCCTTGAACCGGGAGGCGGGGATGCGGGTGGGCAGCGGCGTGCGCTCGCCCCCGGCCAGCCGCACCGCCCGCTCGGCGAGCAGCAGGCGGATGTCGTCGCCGCGCGCCCCGAGCAGAGCGGGCTCGGCGCTGCGGACCCGGGCGGCGGCGGCGCGGACCCGGTCGCCGCGGGAGCCGAGCGGATCGTGGGGCCAGCGGAACGTGCGCGGGGCCCGCTCGAGCGGGTTCTCCTCGTTCGCGGGCTCGGTCGGCAGCGGCGGGATCGTGCCGGCCTCCTCGAGGTCGCGGAGGAAGACGCCCGGTCCGCGCGGCTTGGCCTGGCCGGCCCACCACGAGCCGCTGAGCAGGAGGTGGTGACGCGCCCGCGTGACGGCCACGTAGGCGAGACGCCGCTCCTCCGCCTCGTTGCGCTCGCGGAGGGTGTCGCCGAACGCTCCGATCGCGTCGACGACCTCCTTCTGCGTGCTGCAGCCGCGCCAGGCGAGATCGGGGAGCTCGGCGGCGTCGCCGCGGAACGCGTAGGGCATCGCGCCCAGTCTGACCCACCCGCGGAAGCCCTCGACCGGCGTGCCGGGGAGCTCGCCGTCGACCATCCGCGGGACGGCGACGAGGTCCCACTCCAGACCCTTGGAGCCGTGGATCGTCAGCAGCTGCACCGTCCCCGGTTCCGGGTCCTCCGGTCGCGGGGCCAGGCCGTCGCGCTTGTCCGCGAGGACGAGCCAGCGGAGGAATCCGCGGAGGGAGGAGCCGGTGCCGGCGCCGCGGTCGTCCGTCTGCAGGTACCCGGCCACCGCCTCCCGGAAGGCCTCGAGGTTGGCGCGGCCGTCCCCGCGCGACTCGTTCGCCTCGACCTCGATGTCCAGGCCCAGCTCCTGCTCGACCAGGGTGACGAAGTCGAGGAGGTCGAGCCCGGCCCGGGCGCGCAGCCGGGCGAACAGGGTGCCCGCCTCGTGCAGGCGCCGCAGGCCCTCGGCGCTGAATCCGCCGAGCGCGGAGTGGTCGATCCGCCCGTCGTCGCCGGGGCGGCGCGCCGCGATGAAGTCGAGGGCCTCGACGATCGAGCCGCCCTCGCCCTCGGTGACGGACGCGCGCATCCGCTCGCGCACCTCCTCCGGGAGCAGCCGGTGCGCGTGGTCGCGCGCCGCGAGCCACGAGGCGAGGTCGCGCAGCGCCTTGAGGTCGCGGACGCCCAGACGCCAGCGGGCGCCGGCCAGGAGGCGGACGAGCTCGCTGCCGGCGGCCGGGTCCTCGACCACGGTGAGCGCGGCGACGAGGTCGGCGATCTCGGGCTGCCGCAGCAGGCCCCCGATGCCGAGGATGTGGTACCGGACGCCGTGCTTCGCCAGCGCGGCGGCGAAGCGGTCCATGTGCGCGCGCACCCGGAAGAGCACCGCGGCCGACGGCGGCTCGGCGTTCTCGCGCAGCCGCCCGGCGAACCAGGCGGCGACGTCGTCCGCCTCCTCCTCGATCGTCTCGGGAAAGGTGAGCTCGACCGGGTGCTCGGAGGCCTGAGGCCCCGCGCTCAGCGTGTCGACCGCGACCGCGCTCCCCGCCGACAGCGGCTCCACGATCGCGTTCGCGGCGGTCAGCACGCGGCGGCCGTTGCGCCAGCTCGTGCTGAGGGAGAAGCGGCCCGCTCCCCCGAAATCGGTGCCGAAGCGGCCGAGCCCCTCGGCGCTCGCACCGCGCCAGCCGTAGATCGACTGGTGCGGGTCGCCCACGGCCATCACTCCCTGCCCGGCGAAGAGCCGCGAGAGGAGGCGGGTCTGCAGCACGGAGGTGTCCTGGTACTCGTCGAGGAGCACCACCCGGTACCTCGCGCGGTGCTCGTCCACGATCCGCGGCACCCGGTCGACGATCCGCAGCGCGAGGGCCACCTGGTCCGAGAACTCGACGAAGCCGCGCTCGGCCTTCGCCTCCTGGAACCGCTCGGCGAGCGCCGTCAGCACCGGCAGCGCGCCCACGGCCTGCAGCGCCTTCTCGAGCTCGCGGTAGAGCCCCGAGCCGCTGCCTCCGCGCGGCAGCTCGCCCAGGCGGAGGAAGTCCTCGGCGAACGCGGCGACCGCGGCCGGATCGGCGAGGTTGTCGGCGAGGTCGTGCGCGAGCGAGACGACGAGGTCGGTCAGCCGGTCGATCCCCGCCTCCACCTCGAGGATGCGCGGATCGGCCGTGTCGGCCACGACTCCCCGCGCGAGATGCCAGGCGGAGGCCTCGGAGAGCACGGTCGCGTCCCCCTCGCGGCCGATCAGGGCGGCGTTGTCGCGGAAGATCGTGTTCGCGAAGGCGTTGTAGGTCGAGACGGTGGCGGCCTCGAACGGGTCTGGCGCCGACTGCCCGGGCGCGAGCGGGAGCAGGCCCGCCGCGCCGAGCTGGTCGATCCTCCGCCCGATGCGCTCGCCGAGCTCGGCCGCCGCCTTGCGGGTGAAGGTGAGGCCGAGCACCTCCGACGGCGCCGCGTGGCCGTTCGCGAGGAGCCAGAGGACGCGGTTCGCCATCGTCTCGGTCTTGCCGCTGCCGGCACCGGCGACCACCAGGGCAGGCTCGAGCGGCGCCTCGATGACGGCGCGCTGCTCGGCGGTGGGCGGGCGCAGGTCGAGGCGCTCGGCGATGGTCAGGGCGTCGATCACGGCAGCTCCTCCTCGAGGACGGCGGAGGGGTCGGGGTCGGCGGGGCCGGATGGATCGGCCGGCGCATCGGGACCCGGCTCCTCGGAGTCCTCCGGGTCCTCTGTCTCGTCGACCTCGTCGATCGCCAGGAGTCCGTCCCCCGGGACCTCGGGCACCGCGTGGATGCGGTACCGCAGGGCGTCGCCGGGGGAGAACGGGATCGCGTCGAGCAGGCCCGAGAAGCCCGCCGCCGCCATGCCCAGGGCCGCGGCGCGGACGCGATCGCGCAGCCGCTCCAGCTCCTCCTCGCCGAAGCGCTCCTGGACCACCTCGCGGTACGGCTTCCCGCGCACGCCCGTCGCCACGAAGAGCAGCTTCGCGCCTCCCCCGTCGGCCGGATCGGCCGCCTCGATCGCCCCTTCGGCGACGGCGAGCTGATAGCTGCCCAGCTGCGCGTGCTCGGCGATGTCGTCCTTGCGGGGGGTGCTGCGGCCCGTCTTGAGATCGACGATCGTGACGGCGCCGTCGGCCGCGCGCTCGACGCGGTCGATCGAGCCCCGCACCCGGGCGGGCGGGACGTCGAGCTCGAACTGCTGCTCGCGGCCGAGCACCACGCCTCCCCCGCGCTCGAAGTCGGCGAGGTAGCCCGCGAGGCCGTCGATCAGCCGCCGTGTGACGCGCTTCTGCCGCTCCCCCAGCCAGGGCGACTCGAAGACCAGCTCCGGCCACCGCGACTCGAGAGCCGCCCACAGCTCCTGCGGATCGGGCCGCTCGGCGTTCTCGAGGACCCAGTGCACGAGGGTGCCGACCCCCATCGCCGTGCTCGTCGTGGAGCCGGAGACGGCGTCGACGAACCAATCCAGAGGGGACCGCTCGAAGGCCTCGAGGCGGCTCGGCGAGACGGAGACGGGACGCTCGGGGTCGCCGACGTCGAAGAGCGGCTCCGTGGTCGAGGGCTCGAGCACCCCGGACCAGGAGGAGGGGTCGGCGCCCGGGACCTCCGCGAGCGCCAGGGCGCTGAGCCCTCGGATGGCGGCGGGAGCCTCGGTCGAGTCCGGCGTGGTGGCGGTCCGGCGCAGCGCCGCCACCGCCCCGCGCAGCGTGAGCGGCACTGCGGAGGCCGGATCGAGCCGCGGCGCGTCCGGCGGGGTGAGCCGGAAGAAGAGGGAGGGCGTCTCGTCCTCGCCCGCGACGGCGCTGAGCACGAGCTGCCGCCGGGCGCGGGAGGCGGCCAGGGCGAACATCCGGAGCTCGTCGTCGAGAGTGGCCTTGCGGGCGTCGAGCGGC
>NZ_PSVI01000061.1:0-19178 GCF_002931415.1 Rathayibacter sp. AY1E8 | reverse complement strand
CGCCTTCATCGGCGCGAACGTGCACGTCGGGCCCGAGGCGATCATCGGACCGGGGGCGCGGATCGGGAGCTACTCCCGCATCGGACGCTCGGCCGTGATCGCGACCGGCGCCCGAATCGACCGCGACACCGTGGTGCCCGACGGCGCCCGGAAGGGCATCGACGAGGCGAGCGAGAGCGGCCGCCGCGCGGCCTGACCCCCACGAGCCTGTTCCGCCCGCTCCCCGGAGCGGCGGAATAGGGTCGTTCCATGTTCGAACTCCACCACCTCAGCGCCCAGGAGCAGTGGGACTGGCTGCAGCGCGGAGAGGTCACGCCTCTCGAGCTCGCCGATCACTACCTCGCCCGGATCGAGCGGTGGAACGGGGAGCTGGGCGCCTTCGCCACGGTGACCGCCGATCGGGCGCGGGAGCGGGCGTCAGCGCTCGGCACCGGGCCCGGCACCGCTCCGCTCTGGGGCCTGCCGAGCGGCGACAAGGACCTCTGGCGGCGCGCGGGCGTGCGGACCGCATCCGGATCGCGGCTGCGCGAGCACCACGTGCCCACCGTCTCCGACGAGATCGTCGAGGTGCTCGACGCGGCGGGAGCGGTCAGCCTCGGCAAGACCGCGGCGCCCGAGTTCGGGATGCCCTCCTACACCGAGACGCTGATCGGCCCGCCCGCCGTCACGCCCTGGGACACCCGCCTCGGGGCCGGCGGATCCAGCGGAGGAGCGGCGGTCGCCGTCGCCGCGGGACTGCTGCCGTTCGCCCCCGCCTCGGACGGCGGCGGGTCCATCCGCATCCCCGCCGCGGCCTGCGGCCTGGTGGGACTGAAGCCCTCCCGCGGACGTGTCGCCGCGCTCTCCGGCATCGGCGGAGTCGGCGGCCTGACGGTCGCCGGGCCGATCACCCGCTCGGTCGCCGACGCGGGCCTCCTGCTCGAGGGCATGCTGGAGCGGACGAACGGCCGCCTCCCGCAGCGCTGGTCGCTCGGCGCGCCCGGTGACGGCGACGGCTCGTTCCTCGGCGCCGCGGTGCGCGGAGAGGGGCGCTTCCAGATCGGCGTGCTGACGGACTCGCCCTGGGACGAGGAGTACGAGATCGCTCTCGCTCCGGAGGCGCGCGCCGCGCTGGACGAGGGGATCGCCGCGCTGGCCGCGCTCGGCCACGGGCTCGAGGAGGCGTCGCTCCCCCCGAGCGCCCCGTACCCCGCCGCGTTCCGGACGCTGTGGCAGAGCGGCGCCGCGACCCTGCCCGTCGAGGGCGCGGACCTCGATCTGCTGGAGCCGCTGACCCGCTGGCTGGTGGAGGAGGGACGCCGGCGCTCCGCCCGCGAGATCGTCGGGGCGGCGTCCTGGCTCTCGGGCTACGAGCGCGCGGTGATCGCGGCGTTCTCCGGCGTCGACGCGGTCCTGACGCCGTCGCTGGCGATGACGCCGCGTCCCGTCGGCTGGTACGACCTCGATGATCCCGAGCGCAATTTCCAGCAGCAGTGCCTCTACACGCCGTACACGTCCTTCGTGAACGTGAGCGGCCTCCCCGCGATCACCCTTCCGCTGAGCACCACGGAGGAGGGCCTGCCGATGGGAGTCCAGCTGATCGGGCGACCCGGCGGCGAGGCGACACTGCTGGCGATCGGCGCGCAGCTCGAGCGGCGGGCGCGCTGGCAGAGGCGGCACCCGCCGCAGTGGTGACGGGGGAGGCTGCAGTGGTGACGGGTCCGGGCGCGGCCGCACGGCGGATGGTCAGGGTCCGGCTCTGGTCACTGAGGTAAGCCTTGCCTATACTCGAACACGATGTGCATGTTCGAGGACCGCGACGGCTCCGCGCCGGTCGACGTGAAGCAGTTCCTGATCGCGGGCGACGAGACCGTCGTGCCGTGGATCCAGAGCATCCTCGACGCCCTTCCCGCGAACGCCCGCGGCCAGGTCTTCGTCGAGGTCGACGACGCGCGCGGACTGCCGCCGCTCGCCGCCCCCGGACGGGTCTGCGTCACCTGGCTCGGCCGCTCCGAGCGCTCGGGCGCCCCCGGCACCGGTGAGCGATGCTCCCGCGGAGTCGCACTCGACCGCGCGGTCCGGGCCTGGGTCGGCGAGATGTCGGTCGTCGACGGCGACTACCCGTGGGCCGACGGCCGCCACGACTTCTGCGCCTGGATCGGCGGGGCCGGCCCCGTCGTCGCCGAGCTCGCCGCCGACGTCGAGGCGCGCCTGCGCACCTCCGCCGAGCACGCCGCGCGCTGACCGTCCGCCGGGCGTCCCGGCTGAGTGTTAGGCAAGGCTTACCTTCTGTGCGAGACTGAGGCGATGCCTCCGACGACCGCCGCCCCCGCCCGACCGGCCTACCGGCCGTACCTCGCGACCGTCGCCGCAGCGACCCGGATCGCTCCGCACTTCATCCGCGTGACCCTCACCGGCACCGGCCTCGACCACGTCGGCTGCACCGGCCCCGACCAGCGCATCAAGCTCGTCGTCCCCACCGCAGCCTCCGACGCCCCCGCCTTCCTCGCCTCCGTCTCGGACCCCGACGGACCCGACGGACTCGACCCCGACTGGTACGGCCGCTGGCGACAGCTCCCCGACGAGCTCCGGAACCCGCTCCGCACCTACACCATCCGCGCCGTCCGCCCCGAGGACGCCGAGGTCGACATCGACTTCGCCGCCCACGGCGACACCGGACCGGCCTCCGCCTGGGTCGAGAGCGCCCGCGCCGGCGACCAGATCGTCATCATCGCGCCCGACACGCGCTCCGACCTCCCCGGCGGCGGAGTCGAGTTCCACCCCGGCGCCGCCACCTCCCTCCTCCTCGCCGGCGACGAGACGGCCGTCCCCGCCATCGCCGCGATCCTCGAGAGCCTCGACGACGACACCACCGGAGCCGCGTTCCTCGAGGTCCCCACCGCCCACGACCGCCTCCCGCTCCGCCACCCCGCCGGCGTCCACGTCACCTGGATCGTCCGCGCCCACGCGGCAGCCCCCGGAGCGGCCCTCGGCGACGCGGTCCGCGCCTGGGCCACCCGCTTCCTCACCGCCCACCACCGCGGCGTGGACGTCAGCGACATCGACGTCGACCACGAGATGCTCTGGGAGGTCCCCGACGAGAGCACCGACCCCGGCCTCTACGCCTGGATCGCCGGAGAAGCCGGCGCCGTGAAGCTGATCCGCCGCTGCCTCGTCACCGAGCTCGGACTCGACCGGAAGCGCGTGGCGTTCATGGGGTACTGGCGCCTCGGCCGCCAAGAGTCCAACTGACCCGGAGCGCCGCAGGGCGACGTTCTGCGGCGTTGTCGTCGGGCGCGATACCGCCGGTATCGCTTCCTCCTCCGCCTTGCAGAACGTCGCCCTGCGACGCTCCGGGCGCTGCTCGTAGGGGTGCGGCGCGCCGGGGGCGCGACCGCGGGGGACGGCGCGCCGGGGGCGCGGCCGCGGGGGACGGCGCGCCAGGGGCGCGGCCGCGGAGGACGATGCTGATCGAGTGGACCTCGCAGAGGGCGCCTCGAGAGTCATTGCCGACGGATTTCGCGCGTGATCGAGCGGTCCTCGGGTGCCCGGCGAGTCGGGCGATCGCGCCCGGACATGCTGATCGAGCAGCCCTCGGAGAGGGAGTATCGAGATCCACCCCGACCGATCTCGCGGCTGATCGAGCAGCTCGCGGGCACAGACCGAGTCGGGCGACCGCGCACAGACCTGCTGATCGGGCAGCCCTCGGAGAGGGCGTGTCGAGATCCACCCGACGAGCGCGCCGGGTGCTCCGCGCCGCCCCGGCGTCGAGTCGGCGGCGGCGGGGAGCGGCAGCGGGCTACAGGGTGGGCGAGACGCCCACGAGGCGGCTGGAGAGGGTCCAGAGGTCGTGGGCGAGAGCGCGGTCGCGGGCCTGGGGGTTCAGGGAGCCGTGCGGTGTCAGCTGGTCGAAGTAGGTGCCGCTGGCGGCACCGACATCGGGCTCGGAGGCGAGGGTGATCAGCGGTACCGCACCCGCCTCGGCGGAGATGCCGAAGGAGCCGACCGAGAGGCTCGTCATCAGCTTCATCATCGTGCTGTCGGCACCGAAGCTCGTCGAGACGACGCCCGGGTGGAACGAGTACGCGTCGACCGACGTCGTCAGCAGGCGCTCCGCCAGCTCGCGGATGAAGAGGATCGTCACCAGCTTCGACGTGCCGTAGGCCCGCCAGCCGCCGAGCCACGGACCGCGGCGGTTGTCGAGGTCGTCGAGCCTCAGGCGACCGAAGCGGTTCGCGAGGCTCGCCGTGGAGACGACGCGGACGCCGGCCCGCTCCCTCGAGGTCTCGATCATCCGCGGGAGCAGGAGCCGCGTGAGCAGGAACGGCGCGAGATGGTTGCTCTGGATCGTCCGCTCGTGGCCGTCGACCGTCTCGGCGCGGTGGGAGACGAGCCCGCCCGCGTTGTTCGCCAGCACGTCGATCCGCTCGTAGCGCTCGAGGAGGCCGTCGGCCAGGGCGCGGACGTCGTCGAGCCGGTCGAAGTCGGCCAGGAACGCGTCCCCTCCCACGTCGGCGGCGACCGCGCGGGTGCGCTCGGGGTTCCGCCCGACCACGGCCACGCGGGCACCGGCGGACGCCAGCGCTCCCGCCGCGACCCGGCCGATGCCGGAGCTCGCTCCGGTGAGGACGACGACGCGCCCCGTCATGTCAGTGACCACGGAGATATCCGCCCTTCTCGAGACCGGCTTCGATCTCGAATCGATTGCGCAGCGGATCGCGACCCGCCACCGTGTACGCGAACGGGAACCACATCCCGTAGAGCCGCCACTGCTCCTTGTGCACGGCCTCGTGCTCGAGGACGCTGTCGGAGACGTTGGTGCCCGTGAGGTAGCTCGTGCCGACGCAGGACCCTCCGCGGCCGAACGCCCAGGAGGGCAGACCGGTGAAGACGACGAGGCCGTGGCTGCGCCGGATCGGGCCCGTGCTCCACAGCGCGCCCCAGGCGAGTCCGACCGCGCACGCGAAGAGGTAGCCCGGCCGGGTGATCGCCGGATCCAGGGCCACCATCGCGACGGCTCGACGGAGCGCGCTCACGCGCTGTCGCGTCCGTAGGTCTCGAGCAGCCGCAGCCAGACCTCGCTGATCGTCGGATAGGAGGGGACCGCGTGCCAGAGGCGCGAGAGCGGCACCTCGCCGACGACGGCGATCGTCGCGGAGTGGATCAGCTCTCCGACCTCCTTGCCGACGAAGGTGACGCCGAGGACGACCTTCCGGTCCTCGTCCACGACCATCCGCGCGGTGCCCGTGTAGCCGTCGGCGGCGAGGGCGGCGCCGGCGACCGAGCCGATCTCGTAGTCGACGACGCGGGTGCGGTAGCCGGCCTTCTCGGCGGCCGCGGCGGTCAGGCCGACCGACGCGACCTCGGGGTCGGTGAAGACGACCTGCGGCACGGCCTCGTGGTCCGCGGTCGCGACGTGCGCTCCCCAGGGGGCGTCGTGGACCTCGGCACCGGTGGCGCGAGCGACGATCACGTCGCCTGCCGCACGGGCCTGGTACTTGCCCTGGTGCGTGAGCAGTGCGCGGTGGTTCACGTCGCCCACCCCGTAGAGCCACGGACGCCCGCCGCCGAGGGGAGCACCGTCGCCGCCCAGCACGAGCATCGTGTCGTCGACCGTCAGCGAGGAGCCGGGCTCGAGGCCCACCGTCTCGAGGCCGACGTCGCGGGTGTGCGGGGCGCGGCCGGTCGCGGCGAGCACCTGGTCGGCCTCGATGACGTCGCCGCCCTCGAGCGTCACGGCCACGGTGCCGTCGGACCGGCGCTCGACCGAGACGGGCGAGTCGCCGAGGCGCAGGTCGACGCCGAGCTCCTGGAGCGCCGAGCCGACGAGCTCGCCGGCGAAGGGCTCGAACGGCGCGAGGAGTCCGCTGCGGGCGACGAGCGTGACGGAGGAGCCCATGCCGGCGTAGGCGGTCACCATCTCGGTCGCGACGACTCCGCCGCCGATGACGACGAGGCGCGGCGGCACCTCCTCGGCCGAGGTGGCCTCGCGGCTCGTCCAGGGGGATGCCGCGCGCAGGCCCGGGATGTCGGGGACGACGGCGGTGGTGCCGGTCGCGACGGCGACGGCGGAGCGGGCGCGGAGCACGCGCACCTCGCCGTCGGGTCCGGTCACGGTCACCTCGCGCTCGCCGCTCAGGCGGCCGTGCCCGCGGACGAGCTCGATGCCGGCGCCCTCGAGCCACTGCACCTGGCCGTGGTCGTCGAAGTGGCTGGTGAAGGAGTCGCGGCGGGCCAGGAGCGCGGGCACGTCGACTCCTCCGCTCACCGCTTGCGCCGCGCCGGGGAGATCACGGGCGGCGCGGAGCGCCATCGGCGGCCGCAGCAGCGCCTTCGAGGGCATGCACGCCCAGTAGGAGCACTCGCCCCCGACGAGCTCGCTCTCGACGACGGCCGCGGTGAGGCCGCCCTGGACCGCGCGGTCCGCGAGGTTCTCGCCCACCGGCCCTGCTCCGATGACGATGACGTCGAACTCGTCCGTCGTGCTGCTCATGCTGTCTCCCTGGGGTTCTCGGAGGCGTCGAGCCCCGTCGTGTGTGGGTGCCCGGCGCTCAATGCGCCGGCACGATCTCGGCCCGCCAGCCGTCGTAGCGGCCGCCGTGGCTCTCGACCGCCTCGATCACCTGGCGGAGGAACGCGGTGGTCGACTCCTCGTCGACCGCGGCGTGGTGGCTCGCGACGAGGACCTGCCTCAGCCGAAGCCGCGAGATCGCGATCTGGAAGCCGGAGGCCACGAGGACGCGCCCGGCGCGCCGTGCGGTGCTGCGGCGGGAGAAGACGGCGAAGTGGTCGACCTCGCGCAGCTCCCACACCTGGTCGCCGTAGCGGAGCCGGATCTCGAGCTGCTGCGCGGCGCGCTCCTGCTGCGCCTCGAGGGAGGAGCCGCCGGGCGCCGTGACGGTGGTGCTCTCGTCGCTCATCGTCCGGTGAACTCCGCCGTCGTGCGCTGGAGGAAGGCCTCGGTGCCGATGCGCGCGTCCTCGGACGCCGCGAGACGCGCGAGCGCCCCGGGGAGCGCGGCCGCGGCCTCGGCGTCGGACGCGGCGACCGCGAGCCGGGCACTGGCCAGGGCGGCCTGCACGGCGAGCGGCGCCTGCGCGGCGATCCGGGCGGCCAGACCCCAGGCCGCCTCGGCGACCGTCCCGTCGGGGACGACCTGCTGCACGAGGCCGATGCGGTGGGCCTCCTCGGCGTCGAAGAGGTCGCCGGTGAGGATCCAGCGCATCGCGTCGCCCCAGCCGACGGCGCGGGGGAAGCGCAGCGTCGCTCCGCCGAAGGGCAGGATGCCGCGGGCGACCTCGATCTGGCCGAAGCGGGTGGACCGCTCGGCGAGGACGACGTCGCTCGCGAGCGCGAGCTCGATGCCGAGCGTGAGGCAGGTGCCCTGGAGGCCGATGACCACCGGCTTGCTCACGGGGCGGGTGCGCAGGCCCCACGGGTCGAGACCGCCCTCGGGCACGAAGTCGAGTCCGCCGGAGCCCAGGCGGGGCCCGATGTCGGCGAGGTCGAGCCCGGCCGTGAAGTGCCCGCCCTCGGCGAGGACGACGCCGGCGCGCAGCTCCGGGTCGCGGTCGAGCTCGCCGTACGCGGACGCCAGCTCCGCGAGCAGCCGCAGATCGGCGGCGTTGCGCTTCTCGGGCCGGTCCAGCACGATCGCGAGCACGGTTCCGCGCCGCTCGGTGCGCACGCGCGGTCTCTCGTCGCTCATCGTTCCTCCGCTCGGTCGCGTCCGACCATCTTGCCGGGTGCCGCCGACACGCGCTCGGGCTTGCGCGCCGATGGCAGGGCTCTCTCAGGCCCCGCGGGACAGAGCGCCGAGGAGGCGGAGGATCGTGGGCAGGTCGTCCTCGGCCGCGGTCGGCGACGACGGGGCGAACGAGGTGACGCCGGCGCCCGCGAGCGGGAAGCGGGACCGGAGGGCGTCGAGGCTCGCGACGAGGCGCGACGCGGGCACGCCGAAGGGCACCGGGTCGAACAGCCCGGCGAGATCGGCGGGGTCGAGCACGTCCAGGTCGAGGTGCACGTAGACGGAGGCGGCACCGGTCGCCTCGACCGCCGCGACGAGCGACTCCGGGTCGAGGGCTTCCGCGGTCAGCACCGCGGCCCCCCGCTCGACCAGCGGCTCGAGCTCGCCGTCGTCGGCGGAGCGGACACCGGCGAGGACGACGCGCTCGTCGGCCACCCGCTCCTCGGCGCCCGCGCTCAGGAGGCCGACGCCGCGGCCCAGCGCGGCCGAGAGGACCATGCCGCAGAAGGCGCCGCTGGGGGAGGACTCGGGAGTGTGCGCGTCCGGGTGGGCGTCGAGCCAGACCAGCGCGACCGGGCCCGGTGCCGAGCGCACGGCGTGCCCGATCGCCGCGAACTCGACGCCGCAGTCGCCGCCGATCGTGATCACGGGACCGGTGCGGCCCGAGAGGGCCTCGCGCACCCGCTCGGCGACGGTGGCGACCGAGGCGTAGCGGCGGATGCCGGTGTCCTGAGCGTCGCCCGCCTCGGCGGGGATGTCGAGGGTCGTGGTGGCGGAGGAGGGCAGATCGCCCCGGATCGCCTCGGCTCCGTCGACGAGGCGCATCGCGCGCGTCGACGCCGAGCCCTGCCACTGGGGGACGACGAGGAAGGAGGCCATGTCCCTCACTATGGCACGCGCGCCGCTGCCGGGTGCCTGCGTCCTCAGGCCGCGGGCAGGCCTCCGGGGACGGCCGCGGGGCGGAGCGACGGGGGTGCGCCGTCGAGGTCGACCAGGGCCTCGTCGAGTGCGGAGCGGGCGCGGTCGGCGGCAGCGCGGGCCTCGTCCAGAGCGCCGGCCGGATCGCCTGCCGCACGGCGCACCGCGGTGTCCAGCTGCCCGAGCGTCTCCTCGGCGAGGATCCGGGGTGCCGCGGTGATGCGCTCGCCGTGCACGGCGGCCAGGAGCAGCACCGACTCGGCACCGAGCCGGGCCGCGGTGCGCGCCGCCTCGAACAGCAGGAGCTGGCGCTCGGCCTGGGCGCGCGGCTCGCGGTATCCGGAGACGACGGCGTCCAGAGCGGAGTCGGCGTCGAGCAGCAGGACCAGCAGCGCGGCAGGATCGTGGCGGGCGCCGGCCGACCGGGCGTCGTCGGCGTCGAGGAGGAGCGACCGTGCCGCGGCGCACGCGACGGCCACGTCGGCGGCGGAGGCGAGCTGCGCCGAGGTGCGCAGGTCCGAGAGGGTGGCGGCCCGCTCCAGGTCGTCCCGCACGGAGCGCTCGACGCCGCTCAGCTGCACCTCGGCGCGGGTCACGAGCCCGACCAGCGAGTCGACCGCGTCGAGCAGGGCGCCGGGATCGGGGGAGCCGCCGGCGGCGACGTGCTCGACGGCCTCGCGCAGCGGTCGGACCCGGCGCTCGGGAGTGGTCCCGGCGAGGACGGAGACCTCGGAGCGCGCCTGCTGCACGCGCTCCGGGAGGGACGGGCTCGGCGAGGTCACTCCGTGATCGTACGGCCGGAGTGTGACACCGCGTGACACGGCGGTTCGACCAGCGGCGGCGGCGTGCCCAGGATGGAGTCATGACCCGCTCGCTCGCCATCGTCGAGGTCGCCCGCGTGCGACCGGGCCGCGAGGAGTACCACGCCTACGTGCAGATCCTGAACGGCCGCATCCTCGCCCTCGCGCACGAGCGCGGCTGGCGGGCGGAGCGCTTCGCCGCCGAGGAGCTGGGCACGGAGGAGCTGCTGGCGTGCACGGCGGGGGCGGACGCCCTCGTCCTCGCGGGCGGCGAGGACATCGCTCCCGAGCAGTACGGCGCCGACCGCGGCTACCCGGCCGAGGGCCCCCACGCGGAGCGCGCGGATGCCGCCCAGATCGCGCTGGTGCACCGGGCGCTGGCCCGCCGGACGCCGCTGCTGGGCATCTGCCGCGGCCTGCAGATCGTCAACGTCGCGCTCGGCGGCACGCTGGTGCAGGACCTGGGGCCGGAGGCGGAGCACGTCAACGCGGCGGCCCCTGCTCACCAGCGCATGCACCGGCACGAGGTCGGGCTCGCGGCGGGCTCCGTGCTCGGCGGGCTCTTCGGATCCGAGGCGCTCGCGGTGCAGAGCGCGCACCACCAGGCGGTCGACCTGCTCGCTCCGGGGCTGCGGGTCGTCGCCCGGGCGGAGGACGGCGTGATCGAGGCCGTCGAGCACGTCGCGGCCCCCCTCGTGGGTGTGCAGTGGCATCCCGAGGACCCGGACGCTCCCGCCGGTCAGCTGGCGACGCTGCTCGACGGGCTGGCGCTCGCCGCCGCCCGCGGGGAGTTCGCGCTGCCCGTCGCCGCCTGAGCGGCCGGGGCTCCCCGCGGGCGACCGGCCTCAGCGGGCCAGTCGGGCCATCCACGCCTCGATGTCGTCGGCCGAGCGCGGGATGCCGGCCGAGAGGTTCTCGGCGCCGTCGGAGGTGACGAGCACGTCGTCCTCGATCCGGACGCCGATGCCGCGCAGCTCCTCCGGGACCGTGAGGTCGTCGGGCTGGAAGTAGAGGCCGGGCTCGATGGTGAAGACCATGCCCTCCTCGACCAGTCCGTCGAGGTACATCTCGCGCCGTGCGCGGGCGCAGTCGTGCACGTCGAGTCCGAGGTGGTGGCTGGTGCCGTGGACCATGTAGCGGCGGTGCTGCTGGTTGTCGGCCTCGAGCGCCTCCTCGGCGCTGACCGGCAGCAGGCCCCACTCGGCGGTGCGCCGCGCGATGACGGCCATCGCCGCGGCGTGAACCTCGCGGAAGCGGATGCCGGGGCGGACGATCGCGAACGCGGCGTCGGCCGCCTCCCGCACCGTCTCGTGAACCTGGCGCTGGGCGTCCGTGTAGCGGCCGTCCACCGGGAAGGTGCGCGTGATGTCGGCGGTGTAGTAGCTGTCCTGCTCGACGCCGGCGTCCAGCAGCACCAGCTGGCCGGGGCGCACCGGCCCGTCGTTGCGCGTCCAGTGCAGGATGCAGGCGTGGGGGCCCGCCGCGGCGATGGTGTCGTAGCCGACCGCGTTGCCGTCGGCGCGCGCGCGTCCGTTGAAGACGCCCTCGATCAGGCGCTCGCCCTTCTCGTGGGCGATGATGCGCGGCAGGTCGGAGAGGACGTCCTCGAAGCCGCGGCCCGTCGCGTCGACGGCGGCGCGCAGCTCGGCGATCTCGTAGGCGTCCTTGACCAGGCGGAGCTCGGCGATGTCGCGCTCGAGCGCCGCGTCGCGGTCCGCCCGCTCGTCGGCCTCGACCGCGTCGAGACGGCCGGTCACCGCCGGGTCGGCCTCGCGCAGCACGGCGAGGGGGACGCCGTCGTGCGCGTCGAGGACCGCGTCGAGCTCGGCGATCCCGCGGGTGGCGAGGCCGAGATCGCTCGCGACCTGCGCGAGCGACGGACGCGGCCCGATCCAGAACTCGCCGATCTCGGGGTTCGCGTAGAACTCGTCGGAGTCGCGGCCCGCGCGCTCGCGGAAGTAGAGCGTCGCGCTGTGGCCGGACCCGGCGGGCTCGAGGACGAGGACCGCGCCGGGCTCGGAGTCGGAGCCCCAGCCGGTGAGCCAGGTGAAGGCCGAGTGCGCACGGAACGGGTAGTCGGTGTCGTTCGCGCGCTGCTTGAGGCGGCCCGCCGGGACGACGATGCGCACGCCGGTGTGCAGCGCGGAGAGGCGCTCGCGGCGGGAGGCGGCGAAGGACGCCTGCTCGCGCGGAGCAGGCAGCGGCTCCTCCCGCTCGGCCCAGCCGGACGCGATGAAGTCGCGGAAGCGGTCGGAGGCGGGGGTCGTCGAGCGGTTCGCGGTGGCGCGGGGGCGCGGGGCGGCGGCGGGGTCGGGCGTCTGAGCGGCGGTCCGCTCCTCCGTGTTCGTCATGACTCCCATTGTCCTCCTCCGCACGGCCGCGGGGGCCGCCACGGGCCGGGCGGGGGAGGAGGACGGGGAGTCGGCGTCGGGGAGGAACGTCAGGACGCGTCCTTCACCATCCCGCGGACCGAGAGCTGGACGACCAGCGGCCGGTGGTCGCTCCCGGCGTCGTCGCGGTCGTCGACGACCTGGTAGCCCGAGACCTCCCAGCGTCCGGAGAAGAGGACGTGGTCGATCGGGGCGCCGAGCGCGGGCGGGACCGAGGACGGCCAGGTGCCCAGGGCGGCGCCGCCCGCGACGGTCCCCGCGTCGCGGCAGCCGCCCAGCGCGGCCGAGCCCGGCAGCCCGGTCCAGTGGTCGACCGTGGAGTTCAGATCGCCGAGGACCACGACGTCCTCCTCCGCGGAGCAGAGCGCGGAGACCGAGAGCAGATCGCTCCGCCACTCCGCGAGGCGCGAGGGGATCGGCGCCATGGTGTGCACCGCGGCGAGGACGGGGCGCTCGGGAGTGTCGGGGCGTGCGACGAGGGACGGTGTCGATCCGGTGACGACCGCGGCGGTGTCGACGCTGTAGCCGCCGAGCGAGGGGGAGAGCAGCAGGGCCGCCCCGTCGTCGGCGCCCGACCCGGCGTAGTGGAGGGTCATCGACATCCCCTGGGCGCTGAGCGCGTTCACGACGTCCTGCGCGTGCGTCTGCGAGACCTCGAGGAGGGCGATGCCGTCGACCGCGCTCTCCCGGGCGAGCGAGGCGATCGTGTCGACGGGCACGCCGTCGTGCAGCACGTTCCAGGTCGCGAGGCGCACGTCGGCGAGGCGGTGGGCGCGCGGAGCGGCGGAGTCGTAGCCCCGCGCTCCCTGCACTCCCGCGAGCACGAGCGCGAAGACGACGCCGAGCGCCGCGAGGGCCAGCGCGAGGCGCCTGACCGGAGCGACGAGGACCGCGATCACGACCAGGACAGCGGCGAGCCCGACGGCCGCCGCGCCCGTCGCGAGCCGGAACGGCACCAGCTGGGCGAAGGGGGCCTCCCGGGCGATCCCGAAGAAGCCGGGCGCCGCGACCACCAGCAGAGCGATCGCCACGATCACCGCCACCGCGGTCTTCACCAGTCTCGTCCCCATCGCCGCCCAGGCTACTAGGGCATCGGAGGGCTCGCAGGCGGCGCGTCTACGATGAGCGCATGCATGTCGACGGGGGCCGTTACGACCTCCACACCCACTCCGTCGTCTCCGACGGCACCGAGGCTCCGGCCGTCCTGGTGCGGGCCGCGGCCGCGGCCGGGCTCGCCGGAGTGGCGCTCACCGACCACGACACGACCGGCGGCTGGGCCGAGGCGCTCGCCGCGGCCGAGGAGGCGGGCATCGACCTGCTGCCCGGCATGGAGCTCTCCTCCCGCGTCGGCTGGGCCAGCGTCCACGTCCTCGCGTACCTCGTCGATCCGGCGGATCCGGGGCTCGTGGCCGAGACCGCGCGCATCCGCTCGGCCCGCACGCACCGCGCGGAGGCGATCGTCACCGCGATCGCGGCCGACTACGACCTCACCTGGGACGACGTCCTCGCCCAGACCAGCCCGGGCACGACCATCGGGCGTCCGCACATCGCCGACGCGCTCGTCGCCCGCGGCCTGGCCACCGACCGCTCCGCGGCCTTCGCGGGGATCCTCGACTGGCGCGGCGGCTACTACCGCCCGCACTACGCGCCCGACCCGGTCGACGCCGTGCGCCTGGTCCGCGCGGCGGGCGGGGTCCCGGTCATCGCGCACCCGGCCGCGAGCGCCCGCGGGATCGCGGTCCAGTCGATCCTCCCCCAGCTCGTCGACGCCGGCCTGTTCGGCCTCGAGGTCGAGCACCGCGAGAACACGGCCGACGGCAAGCGCCGCCTGCGCGAGCTCGCCGAGCAGTACTCGCTCGTCACCACGGGCTCGAGCGACTACCACGGCACGGGCAAGCCCAACCGCCTGGGCGAGAACACGACCGCGCGCGCGACCGTCGACGCGATCCGCTCCTCAGCCCGCTGAGTCGCGGAGAGCCGCTGACAGGCGGAGAGCCGCCGGATCACCGTGACCGCTGAGGGGCGGAGAGCCGCTGAGTCGCGTGGGGACACCGCTGAGTCGCGGGAGAGCCGCTGAGACGCCGGGAGCCCGCCCTCCCGCGACGGATCGCGGGGGGACGGGCTCGGGGCGCGGAGGCTCAGGCCTGCGCGTCGGGGCGCGGCGAGCGGCGGCGCGACCGGGTGCGGCGGCGCGGCTCGCTGTTGCCGTCGTGGTGCTCCTTGCTCTCGCTCGAGGGAGCGGGGCCGGTCTGCTGCGGAGCGGTCGAGTCGGCGGAGTCGGAGCGGGTGCGGCGACGCGGCGGCCGGTCGCCCCGCTCGGAGCGCTCGCCGCGGTCGGAGCGCTCGCCCCGGTCCGGGCGCGCGTCGGCCTTCGCCTCGGCGGGGATCGGGGTCGGCTTCAGCCGTCCCTTGGTCCCCGCGGGGATGTCGAGGTCGGTGTAGAGGTGCGGCGACGACGAGTAGGTCTCGACCGGGTCGGGCTGGCCGAACTCCAGCGCCCGGTTGATGAGGGCCCACTTGTGCAGGTCCTCCCAGTCGACGAAGGTCACCGCGATGCCGGTCTTGCCCGCGCGCCCGGTGCGGCCGACGCGGTGCAGGTAGGTCTGGTCGTCGTCCGGGATCGTGTGGTTGATCACGTGGGTGACGTCGTTCACGTCGATGCCGCGCGCGGCGACGTCGGTGGCGATCAGGATGTCCTTCTTGCCGGCCTTGAACGCCGCCATCGCGCGCTCGCGCTGCTCCTGGTTGAGGTCTCCGTGCACGGCCGCCGCGTTGAAGCCGCGGTCGTTGAGCTCCTCGACGATGCGGGCCGCGGCGCGCTTCGTGCGGGTGAAGATGACGGTCTTGCCGCGGCCCTCGGACTGCAGGATGCGCGCGATGACCTCGTCCTTGTCGAGCGAGTGCGCCCGGTAGACGATGTGCTTGATGTTCGCCTGCGTGATGCCCTCGTCGGGGTCGGTCGCGCGGATGTGGATGGGCTTGTTCATGAAGCGGCGCGCGAGCGCGACGATCGCGCCCGGCATCGTCGCCGAGAAGAGCATGGTGTGGCGGGTGGGCGGCGTCTGCGCGAACAGCTTCTCGATGTCCGAGAGGAAGCCCAGGTCGAGCATCTTGTCGGCCTCGTCGAGGACCATCACCTGCACGTTGGCGAGCGAGAGCAGGCGCTGCCCGGCGAGGTCCAGGAGGCGGCCGGGGGTGCCGACGACGATCTGCGCGCCGGCCTTCAGCTGCTCGATCTGGCCCTCGTAGGCCTTGCCGCCGTAGATCGAGACGATCTTGGTCGGCCGGTTGGAGGCGGCCAGCTCGATGTCCTCGGTGACCTGCACGGCGAGCTCGCGGGTCGGGACGACGATGAGCGCCTTGACGCCCGGCTCCGGGTCGGTGCCGAGGGCCTGGATGAGGGGGAGGCCGAAGCCGAAGGTCTTGCCGGTGCCGGTCTTGGCCTGGCCGATGATGTCCTGCTTCTGCAGGGCCAGGGGGATCGTCTGCTCCTGGATGGGGAACGGCTCGAGGATGCCCTTGGCGGCGAGTGCGGCGACGATGTCGTCGTCGATGTTCAGATCGGAGAAAGTCACGGAGTGAAGCGCCTGTCGTGTCGAACGGTCTACGCCCCTGTACGACTCCGGGCGCAGGGTCACCGATCCAGCGCCGGTGACATCCCGGCGAGTCTACTGCTCCCGGCCCCGCCGGCCCCGGAACCCCGCTCCTCCGGCGCCCTATGCTGAGGAAATGGCTGCCTGGTTCCGACGTCGACGTCCCCTGCTCGAGGTGCCCCGCCTGACGCCCCGCGGGGAGTCGAGCCAGAAGCGCGACCGCGTCGACCTCGCCGACCTCACCCCCGAGGTGCTGCCCTATCTCGGCCAGGTCGCCTACCTCCAGCTCGCGGTGTTCGAGGTGCTGGCGCGCGCCGTCGCCGAGACCGACGACCTCGCGGACAAGGAGGCCATCTCCTCCGCCGCCGGCACGGCTCTCGCGAAGCACCACGCCGTCGTCGCCGAGCTGCGCCGCCGCGACGTGGAGCCCGGCGAGGCCATGGCGCCGTTCCGCCCCGCGATCGACACCTTCGAGCGGCTCACCCGCGGCGCGGACCTCCACGAGACGCTGCTCTCGGCGTACATCACGGCGGGCCTGCTCGACGACTTCTTCATCCGCCTCACCGGCGGGCTGCCCACCGACGTGGGGCCGCGCATCGCGCAGACGCTCGGCGCGGACACGGGCGTCGACGGCGTGATCGCGATCCTCCGCCGCGAGATCGCCGCGGACGAGCGCCTGGGCTCGCGCCTGGCCGTCTGGGGCCGCCGCCTGGTGGGCGACACCCTCCTCGTGGCGCGCTCCGCACTGATGGGCTCGGGCAACCACGACTCCGACGAGTCGCGGATAGAGCCGGTGTTCACCGAGCTCATCGC
Organism: Rathayibacter sp. AY1E8; assembly: GCF_002931415.1. Taxonomy (NCBI): domain Bacteria; kingdom Bacillati; phylum Actinomycetota; class Actinomycetes; order Micrococcales; family Microbacteriaceae; genus Rathayibacter; species Rathayibacter sp. AY1E8. Next base: position 2,938 of record NZ_PSVI01000061.1, on the reverse strand, counting down.
CTCGCACACGCGCCGGATGGACGCGCTGGGGCTCACGGCCTGACGGTTCCCGGCGTCGCACTGCCCCGGAATCCGGAACGACGGAGGCGCGGAAGTCCGAGGACTCCCGCGCCTCAGGCTCGGATCAGGGGGCGACGCGTCCCGAGAGCATCGCCTGCAGGGAGGCCTCGTCGCGGCGGGCGCGGCTGCGCCCGAGCGAGAGGCCGACCGGGGCGACGACCACGGCGGTCGCGACGAGGGACAGGACCCAGATCAGGCCGCCGTCCCACGGCAGGCCCGCCCAGGTCAGCGCGACCCAGACGACTGCGGCGACGAGGCCGCCGATCGCCGGGACCAGCACGGAGCCGTGCAGGTGCCGGTGCGGCAGCCCGTAGCGCGCGGCGAGACCGATCAGGACCCCGAACAGGGTGATGAAGAGGAGCTCCACGACGTGTCCGCCCGGGACGCTCTAGGCGACGAAGCCGACGCGGCGCGACTCCTCGGAGCCGACCTCGACGAAGGCGATGGTGGCGGTCGGGACGATGTAGATCTTGCCCTTCTCGTCGCGGAGGCGGAGGACGGCGGTGCCGGCCTCGAGAGCGGTGGTCACCGTCTTCTCGACCTCGGTCACGGACATCGACGACTCGAAGTTGAGCTCGCGCGGGGTGTTGACCATTCCAATACGGATTTCCACCAGCAGTGCCTTTCGGGAGGGGACGAGGGTGTCAGGATACGGGACCGCGCTCGGACGACCGCGCCGGTTTCGCGGTGAGCGGAGCGGGCGGCCGGGGCTCCCGGCGGGGACGGGCGGGAGTGTCGGACCCGGTGGCTACCGTGGTCGTGTGACCGCTCCCGCGACCCCCGCTCCCTCCACCGCAGCCTCCGTCGGCGAGGCGCTCCCGGGCGAGCCCGCGGTCGTGCTGGACGACTCCCAGCGCGCGGTGCTCGCGCTGCCCGAGGGCCGCAGCGCCGCCGTGCTCGGGGCGCCGGGGACGGGCAAGACCACGACGGTCGTCGAGCTGGTCGCCGAGCGCGTCCTCGAGCGGGGGTACCCGCCCGAGTCGGTCGTGGTGCTCGCGGCCAGCCGCACCGCCGCCACCGCCCTGCGCGACGTGCTCGCCCTGCGGCTGGGAGTGCCGACCCGGGGCCCGCTCGCCCGGACCGCGACCTCGCTCGCGTTCGAGGCGGTCACCTCCTCCGCCAAGGAGCGCGGCCTCGAGCGGCCGACCCTCCTGACCGGCGGCGAGCAGGACGCCCTCCTCTCGGAGCTCGTCGAGGGCCACCTCGAGGAGGGGACCGGCCCGCGGTGGCCGGAGGAGTTCAGCCCCGAGGTGCTGCGGCTGCGGACCTTCCGGACCGAGCTCCGCGAGTTCGGGATGCGGGCGACCGAGCACGGGCTCGACTCGGACGCGATCCGCGCCCTCGGGGTCGACGCCGAGCGCGGCGAGTGGAGCGCGGCGGCCGACGTGCTCGACGAGCTGCGCGAGGTGGTCGAGTGGATGGCGCCCCAGGCGGGGACCCGCCTGGACGCGGCGGAGTTCGCGGCCTACGCGGCCGAGGCGATCCGCGCGGGCGAGGGCGGCGAGCGGATCGACGCGCTGCGTCTCGTCGTCGTCGACGACCTCCAGGAGGCGAGCGAGTCGACGCTCGTGCTGCTGCGGGCGCTGACGGAGCGCGGGGTGACCGTGATCGCGCTGGGCGACCCGGACGTGGCGACCAGCGCCTACCGCGGCGCGGCCTCCGACACGCTCGGCCGGTTCGCCGCGAGCATCGGCGCGTCCGACGTCGAGACTCTGGTGCTCGCGCGCGTGCACCGCCACTCGGCCGCGCTGCGGGCGGTCGTGTCGGCGGCCACCGAGCGGATCGGCACCGCGGCGGCCGGCCGGCAGCGGGCGGCGGTCGCGGCTCCGGCCCCCGAGGCGGGCCCGGCGCCCGTCCTGGTGCTGCACGCCCCGACGGCGGCGCGGGAGGCGGCGACGGTGGCGCGGCTGCTGCGCGAGCGGCGGCTGCGCGACGGAGTGCCGTGGCGGCGGATGGCGGTCGTCGTCCGCTCCGGAGCCGCGGTCCAGCCGCTGGTGAAGGCGCTCGCGGTGGCGGAGGTGCCGACCCGCTCCGTGCTCGCCGGACGGGCGCTGCGCGACGATCACGCGGCCCGGGCGCTGCTCGTGCTGGTCGGCGTCGCGATCGGCGAGCGGCCCCTCGATGCGGAACTCGCGGCGGAGCTGCTGCTCGGCCCTTTCGGCGGGGTCGACCGGCTGGGGCTGCGCAGGCTCCGGCTCGCGCTCCGGGCGGAGGAGCTGGCCGGCGGCGGCATCCGCGCGAGCGACCCGCTGCTGGTCGAGGCCCTCGCCGCGCCCGGCCGATTCGCGACCATCGACTCCGCTCCCGCCCGGCAGGCCGAGCGGCTGGCCGTGACGATCGACCGGGTCCGCCGCCTGCACGAGGAGGGGGGCTCGATCGAGGAGCTCCTGTGGTCGGCGTGGGAGTCCAGCCGCGTCGCGTCCTCCTGGCGCGAGCTCGCCCTCGGCACCGGCCTGACCGCCGCCGAGGCCAACCGCAACCTCGACGGCGTGGTCGCCCTCTTCAGCGCCGCGCGCCGGTTCGTGGAGCGGGCGACCGGGCACTCCGCGATCGGCTTCGTCACCGAGATCCTCGAGGCGGAGGTCCCCGAGGACACTCTCGCTCCGCGCTCCGTCGAGGACGCGGTCCTCATCGGCACGCCCTCCTCCGTCGTCGGCCTGGAGTTCGACGTCGTGGTGGTGGCGCGGCTGCAGGACGGCGTCTGGCCCAACCTCCGCCAGCGCGGCTCGCTGCTCGATCCGGACGGCCTGCTGCGGCACGCCCGCGGCGAGGGCGGACTGCCGCTCGACGCCCGCAAGGCCACTCTCGACGACGAGCTCCGGATGTTCGCCCTGGCCGCCTCCCGCGCCCGGCGGCAGCTCGTGCTCAGCGCCGTCGC
>NZ_PSVI01000060.1:0-19623 GCF_002931415.1 Rathayibacter sp. AY1E8 | reverse complement strand
CACGGCCGCCACCGTGATCGATGGAGCGACCGAGACCGACTCCCGCGAGATCGCGCCCGGCGGCATCTTCGTCGCCAAGCGCGGCGAGCACACCGACGGCCACCTCTTCGCTCCCGCCGCTCTCGAGCGCGGTGCCGCGCTCCTCATCGTGGAGCGCCCCCTCGACCTCGACGTGCCGCAGGTCCTCGTCGACGACTCCGTCGGTGTGCTCGCCGCGCTTGGCGACGAAGATGCCGCCGGGCGCGATCTCGCGGGAGTCGGTCTCGGTCGCTCCATCGATCACGGTGGCGGCCGTGGCGGACGAGCCGGCCAGGTGGAGGCGTCCGGAGACGGCCTCGGCGATCTCGGTGAGGGTGAGGGCGATCATCTACAGCCAGCCCGCCTCGCGCAGCGCGTGACGGACGTCGTCTCTGGCCGAATACGGCATGTGCACTCCTGCGATCTCCTGGTGGTCCTCGTGGCCGGGCCCGGCGTAGAGGATCGAGTCCCCTTCGCGCGCGAGGGCGACGGCGGCGCGCACGGCGGCGCGCGGGTCGGCGATCTCGTGGATCTCCCGGTCGGGCACGGCGGCCCGGGCGCCCTGGAGGAGCGCGGCGCGGATGGCGGCCGGATCCTCCCAGCGCGGGTGGAAGTCGGTGACGACCACGACGTCGGCGAGGCGGGCGGCGATGGCGCCCATGTCGCTCCGCTTGGTCGTGTCTCGGTCCCCGTCCGCCCCGAACACCATGAACAGGCGGCCGGGCGTGATGGTCCGCAGCGCCTCGAGCGCGTTCTGGAACGCGTCGGGGGTGTGGCCGTAGTCGACGTAGACGCGCGGTCCGCGCTCCCCCGAGACGAGCTCGGCGCGGCCCGGGATGTAGACGTCGAGACGGCTGTCCTCGAGCGCGTGCGCGACGGCGTCCAGGTCGAAGCCCGACTCCACCAGCATCACGATCGCCAGCGCGGCGTTGGAGGCCATGTACCAGCCGATCAGCGAGACGGTGACGACGACGGAGCGGTTCTCGGGCCCCTCCAGGCGGAAGGTGGTGCTGTCGGGCGTCGCGTCCAGCACCGTCATCGACCAGTCGGCGGGCGTCGTCGGGGCGACTCCGACGACCGGCGAGCCGGCGAGCGTCGCGACGGGGATGCGGCTGCGCTCGGCGAGCTCGCGCCCCCAGGCGCTGTCGACCGTGACGACGCCGCGGCGTGCGCGCTCCGGCTCGAAGAGGTCGGCCTTGGCCTCGAAGTACTCGCGCAGATCGGAGTAGTCGTCGAGGTGGTCGTGGCTGAGGTTCGTGAAGCCGACGACGTCGAAGACGAGGCCGTCGATCCGGTGCCGCGTGAGCGCCTGCGCCGAGACCTCGATCGAGACCGCACGGACGGCGGACTCGCGCATCCGCGCGAGCAGGCCGTGCAGCTCGCTCGCCTCGGGAGTGGTCAGCGAGCTGACCACGGCGACGTCGCCGATCCGGCGCTCGGCGGTGGAGCTGAGGCCGGAGACGACTCCGAGCCGGCGCAGCAGCGCGTCGAGGATGTAGACGACGCTCGTCTTGCCGTTGGTCCCCGTCACGCCGAAGAGCGTCGGGACGTCCTCGCGGGTGCGGTGGATCCACGCGGCGACGTCGCCGAGGGCGGCCCGCGGGTCGGGGGTCACCAGCACGGGCAGGCCGCTGTCGGCGGCGAGCTCCGCTCCGGCGGGATCGGTCAGCACGGCGACGGCTCCGGACGCCGCGGCGGCGGACGCGAAGGCCGCGCCATGGGCACGGCGTCCTGCGACACCGACGTAGAGGTCTCCGGACTCGACCTGGTTCGAGTCCAGCGTGACTCCGCTCACCTCGACGCCCTCGAGGCCGCGGACCGGGCCGAGGGAGAACTCGGCCACGAGCTGCGAGAGGCTCCGCGGCACGGGGTGCTCGGGGCGGAGGGAGGACTGCGGGCGAGGGTCGTGCACTGCCCGCTCTTTCTCTCGTTCTGGTGCGTGGATCGTGGTCCCGGCGGGGCTCACCACGTCGTGGGGTACTGGACGGGCGGCACCGTGGACGGCTCCACCCGGTTGGTCTTGAGCACCTGGGTCATGACCTGCTGGAAGACGGGAGCCGTCGCCTGGGACGTGTTCATCTTAACCGGATCGGCGATGGTGACCGTCACGACGTACTCCGGGTCCTCCGCCGGCGCGAGCCCGGCGAGTGAGACGGTGTAGCTCTTCGAGTAGCCGCCCTTCCCGTCGGGCTGCTGCGCGGTACCGGTCTTGGTGGCGATGTTGTAGCCGTCGACGTGGATGTCGTTCGCCAGCCAGCCCTCGTTGTAGTGCGTCTGCAGCATGTCGACGACCTGCTTCGCGGCCGAGCTCGACACCACCTGGGTGCCCGTCGCATCGGGGACGTCCACGACGGAGCCGTCGGCCGTGGTGCAGCCGTCGATCAGCTGCGACGGGAGCCGCACTCCGCCGTTGCCGAGCGTCTGGTAGATGCTCGCGACCTGCACCGCGGTCGCCGAGACGCCCTGGCCGAACATCGTCGTGTAGTTCGTCTGGTTGTCCCAGTCCTGGTAGTCGGCGAGCAGGCCGCCCTCCTCGCCGGGGAAGCCGCTCGTGGTGGGCGTGCCGAGACCGAACTTCTGCAGGTAGTCGTAGCGGGTCTGGGCCGACAGGCGGGAGCCGAGCATCGAGATGCCGACGTTCGACGAGTCCTTGAGGATGCCGGTCAGCGTGTAGTTCGTCGGGGTGTGCGCGAAGTCGTCGCTGAACGAGGCGCCGTCCTTCTCGAAGGAGTCCGGGACGACGACCTGGGTCGTCGGGCCCGCCTGGCCCTGGTCGATCAGCATCGCGGCCGTCATCGGCTTGAAGGTCGAGCCCGGCTCGAACGGCGCGCGGAAGGCGCGCGAGCTGCGGTCTGCGGAGGCGCTCGCCTCGACGTTGTTGGGGTCGACGGTCGGCGTCTCGGCCACGGCGAGCAGCTTGCCGGTCTTGACCTCCTGCACCACGACGATCCCGTAGCTGCCGCCGACCTCGGCGACGCGCTGCGAGAGGACCTGCTGGGAGTAGTACTGGAGGTCGGAGTCGATGGTGAGCTTCAGCGTCCCGCCGTCGACGGCCGGGGTCTCCGAGACGGTGCTGCCCGGGATCCGGACGTAGTCGGCGCTGCGCTCGTAGCTCTCGGAGCCGTTCTGCCCCGCGAGGCAGGTGTTCTCCGCGTACTCCATGCCCTCCTGGGCCGCTCCGTCCGCCCCGACGTAGCCGACGAGGTTGCCGGCCACCGCGCCGTTGGGGTAGCTGCGTCCCTGCTGGGTCTCGAAGTAGGTCCACGGGATGTCGAGCGCGACGAGCTTCTGGTAGGCCTCGAGGTCGAGCCCCTCCGAGAGGATCAGGTAGTTGGCCTTGGCGTCCTTCGCGAGCGCGGCGTCCACCGCTCCGGTGATCTGCTCGACCGACTGCCCGGTGATCGCGCCGATCTCGGAGGCGGCCTGCTGCACGCTGACCATGACCTTCTGGTCCTCGCCCAGCTCGCGCGGGAACTCGGCCACGTTCTTCGGCGAGGTCGTCAGCCGGTAGCGCGTGGTGGTGTCCGCGAGCACCGTCCCGGAGCGGTCCACGATGGGGCCGCGCTGGCCGTAGGTGACGACGCTGTTCGACTGGTTCTGGGCGGCCGCATCGGTGAGCTCGTTCGCCCGCACGATCTGGATGTCCACCAGCTTGCCGATGAAGAGTCCGACGACGGCGACGATGATGACGAACGTGACGGCCGTGCGGCGTCTGCTCGAGCGGTGGTGTCTCACTGCGGCGTTGTCCTTCTTGCTCCGGGCGGGCGGGCCGCCGTTCGTCGGGTCCGGATGGTCGTCGTGCGCCCCGCGGGGCGGGTGCCCGCACGGAGGCGGACCGCGACGCCGTGCGTCAGTGCGTGATGGGCGCGGGCAGCTCGCCCTGCAACGGTACGGCCGCGCCGTCGACAGCCGGGGAGGACGCGCTCGCGCCGGGCTGGAGAGCCGGGACGAGGGCGTTGGGCACGAGCGGCGCGGAGGCGGTGCCCGTGACTTCGCTCGACGCGGCGGAGGAGGGGTCGCCCAGCACGGCGCCGTCCGAGAGGCGGAGGTAGACCGGCGCGGTGTTGGCGACCATGCCCAGGCCCTGAGCGGCGGTGGCGAGGTTCTGCGGCGAGCTCAGCGTGTCGACGGCGTCCTGCTTCTCCGCGTTGCTGCGGGTGAGCGACTTCTGCTCGGTCTGCAGCGCCGAGATCTGGTAGGCCCCCTGCGAGAGGCCGACGCTCACCAGGAGCTGGACGACGATAATCGCGAAGAGGCCGGCGACGGCGACGATCCCGTAGACGAGCTTCGGGCGCGACTGCGCCTGACCGGCCGGGACGGCCTCGATGCGGGGGCGGGGCGCCTCCTCCTCGGGGCGTGCTCGGCGGGCGGTGTCGATGACGGCGGGGTCGATGACGGCGGTGGCGCTCATGCGGTGCTCCTGATCCTCTCGGCCGCGCGCAGACGCACGGGTGTCGCTCGGGGGTTGCGGGCCTTCTCGTCGTCGGAGGCGAGCTCGGCTCCGCGGATGACGAGTCGGAACTCGGGTCGGTGCTCCGGCAGCTCCATCGGGAGGCCGGCCGGGGCGGTGGAGGAGGACGCGGCCTGGAGCGCGCGCTTGACGATCCGGTCCTCGAGCGACTGGTACGCCTCGACGACGATCCGCCCGCCCTCGTTGATCCGGCCCAGCGCGGCGGGGATCGCCCGCTCGAGGACGGACAGCTCCTGGTTGACCTCGATCCGCAGCGCCTGGAAGACGCGCTTGGCGGGGTGGCCGTTCCGCTGGATCGCGACCGGGGTCGCCGCCTGGATGATCTCGACGAGACGGCCGGAGCGCTCCAGCGGAGCCTCGCGACGGGCCTCCACGATCTTCTTGGCGTAGCGCGCGGCGAGGCGCTCCTCGCCGTACTCGTGGAAGATGCGGCGCAGGGCGGTCTCGTCGTAGTCGGCGAGGATGCTCGCCGCCGTGAGCGGGGCGGTCGAGTCCATCCGCATGTCGAGCGGCGCGTCCTTGGAGTAGGAGAAGCCGCGCTCGGTCTCGTCGAGCTGGAGCGAGGAGACGCCGAGGTCGAAGAGCGCACCGTCGATCGTGTCGATGCCCAGCTCGTCGAGCACGTCGGGCAGCTCGTCGTAGACGGCGTGCACGAGGTCGATCCGGGAGGCGTGGGCGGAGAGCCGCTCCCCCGCGAGCTGCAGCGCCTCGGGGTCGCGGTCCAGGCCCACGAGGTGCAGGCCGGGGAAGCGCTCGAGCAGCGCGAGCGAGTGCCCGCCCATGCCGAGCGTCGCGTCGACGGCGACCGCCCCGTCGCGCTCCAGCGCCGGAGCGAGGAGCTCGACGCAGCGCTCGAGCAGCACCGGGAGGTGCCGCTCCTCGGTCGGGCGCGGAGCGTCCTTCGGAGTGTTCTCTGCCATGGCGGTCCCGCCGTTCCCGTTCCTGTCGTCCGATCCCCATCCACCTCGCGTCCGGACACCGGGGAAGGTGCGTCCGGGCGCCGAGTGGCTGGGAGTCGCGCGACAGGACCTAGAACAGGCCGGGGATCACCTCCTCCTGGGTGTCGGAGAACACGGACTCCTGCTCCTGCAGGTAGGTCTCCCAGGCGCCCTGCGCCCAGATCTCGGCGCGGTTGCCCGCTCCGATGACGGTGAGGTCGCGGTCGAGGCCGGCGTAGGCGCGCAGCGGAGCCGGAAGGGTCACGCGGTTCTGCTTGTCCGGCGTCTCGGCGCTCGCGCCCGAGAGGAACACCCGGAGGAAGTCCCGCGCCTGCTTGCTGGTCACCGGCGCCTGCCGGATCTTCTCGTGCATCACCTCGAACTCGGCCTGGCTGAACACGTACAGGCACCGCTCCTGGCCGCGCGTGACGACGACTCCGGAGGAGAGCTCGTCGCGGAACTTGGCGGGGAGGATCACGCGGCCCTTCTCGTCGAGCTTGGGGGAATAGGTGCCGAGGAACACGGACTGCCCCCCACTTCTTCCGGCCAAGGATGGTGTGTCCTCCACAGTACTCCACTTCCCCCCACTCACAACCCCGGCGCGGCGCGGGGCGCGCCGGAGAGGCCCCGGTCATCCGCGTGTTTCCACGGAATCGCGACAGTGGGGCGAAGTGGAGAGGGAAGGCCGCGGGAGGGAGTCCGCGGGCACGAAAAAAGGGCCGATCCGTGAGGATCGACCCTGTGGTGGAGCGGAGGGGGGGCTAGCCGCGCCCGTCTCCGCGGTTATCCCATCTGTCGTTCAGTCGGTCCATGAAGCCGGACCCCTGGCGGTTGCCCGAGCGGGGCTTCGACGGACGGCCGACGTCGGGCAGGCCGGGCTCGGCGGAGCCGCCGGCGGCCGGGCGCATGGCCACGATCACGCCGCCGAGCATGAAGGCGAACCCGAGGATGCCGACGAGGGGCTGGCGCACGACCACGCCCGCGACGAGCACGGCGAGACCGAGGATGCCGAGCAGGATGCCGAGCACGAGGGCCCGGTAGTTGGTGCCGCCGCGCCCCTTGCCGACCGCCGCCACGAAATCGGCGTCGTTCTGGTAGAGGTTCCGCTCCATCTCATCGAGGAGCCGTTGCTCGTGTTCCGAAAGCGGCATCGTGACCCCTTCAGGGTGCGGCGTCGACCCTTTCGGGGATCGGCACCGGAATAGGCGGCGTCTGGGCTCGACCGGTCGGGCGGCGCTTCAGTGTAGACCGAGCCCGACGCAGGCACCAGGCACCTTCGGTGCATAGGCTGGTCGGGTGAACCACAGCTCTCGACTGGTCGATCGCGTCCAGCTCCGAATCGATGAATTCCTCACCGGGCGCACGCCAATTCTGCGCTCCATAGGAGAGGACGTCTCCGCCCTCGGCGACCTTTCGCGGGACTTTCTCAGCGGGGGCAAGCGGTTCCGCGCGCGCTTCTGCGAGGCGGGCTGGAACGCGGTGTCGAGCACCTCGAGCGAGGCCCATCCGAGCGGCTCCGATCCGATCGCGAGGGTGGGCGCCGGGCTGGAGCTGTTCCACGCCGCCGCCCTCGTCCACGACGACGTGATCGACAACTCCGACACCCGCCGCGGCGCTCCCGCGGCGCACCGGCGCTTCTCCTCCTTCCACGCCGACGGCGGCTGGACCGGCGACCGCGACGAGTTCGGCCGCTCGTCCGCGATCCTCCTCGGCGACCTCCTCCTGGTCTGGTCGGACGAGATCTTCGCCGCGGCGGAGTGGTCGCTCGGGGATCGAGTCGCGGCCGAGCGCGCGCGCGCCGAGTTCAACCTGATGCGCACCGAGGTCACGCTGGGCCAGTACCTCGACATCCTCGAGGAGAGCGCGTGGGTGCAGCACCCCGAGCACGAGCACCTGCAGCGGGCGGAGCGGGTGGTGGTCTACAAGAGCGCGAAGTACAGCATCGAGGCGCCTCTGGTGATCGGCGGCTCCCTCGCCGGCGGCGACGACGCTCAGCTGGACGCCCTGCGCCGCTTCGGGCTCCCGGTCGGGATCGCCTTCCAGCTGCGCGACGACGTCCTCGGAGTCTTCGGCGACCCGGCAGTGACGGGAAAGCCGGCCGGCGACGATCTGAGGGAGGGCAAGCGCACCGTGCTGCTCGGCCTCGCCCGCGGCGCGTGCTCGCCGGGCGAGCGGGCCGAGCTCGACGCGGTCGTGGGCCGGAGCGACGCCGACGCGGCGTCCATCGCGCGGGCGCAGGAGATCATCGCGGGCAGCGGCGCCCTCGAGCGGCTCGAGGAGCGCATCGACCAGGAGGTGGCAGCGGCGATCGCGGTCCTCCCCGACGCGCCGCTCCGCACGGAGGGCGTGGCGGAGCTGCGCGAGCTGGCCGCCCAGGTCACGGTCCGCACCTCCTAGGAGCGGACCAGCGGGATCAGGCCAGGGCCTGGGCGACCCGCCGGACCTCGGCCTTGCGGCCGGCGCGGAGGGCGACGATCGGGCTCGTGCCCAGGCTCTCCTCGACCGTCAGCATCCAGTCGACCGCCTCGTCGTCGGTGAAGCCGGAGTCGGCGAGCAGGATCGCGGTGCCGCGGATCTCGCTCATCGGCTCCCCGTCGCGGAGGAAGAGGGCGGGGACCTTCAGCACGCCGTCGCGGCGGGTGCCGAGCAGGTGGCGCTCCTCGAGGAGGCGGCGGACCCGGCCGGCGCCGAGCCCGGTCAGCTCCACGAGGTCGGGGACGGTCAGCCACTCGAGCTCGGAATCGGTCGAGGTGGCGGGGGAAGCGGACGAGTCGGTCACGCGTCAAGACTGCCACGAGCCCGGAGGGCCGCCAACTGCGGGCGCCCCGGAGAAGGAGTCGGGCCCGTCCTGCGCCGCCCGGGCGTCGCTCACCGGTTCCCCCGGGGGTCTTGCCTAGACTCGTCGCGTGACCACCAGCCAGCTCGACCCTCTCCTCGGCCGTCTCGTCGACGGCCGGTACGAGGTGCGCTCGAGGATCGCCCGCGGCGGCATGGCGACGGTCTACCTCGCGCACGATCAGCGCCTCGAGCGCCGCGTGGCGATGAAGGTCATGCACGGCCACCTCTCCGACGACGCGACGTTCAAGAACCGCTTCGTCCAGGAGGCGCGCTCCGCCGCCCGTCTCGCCCACCCGAACGTGGTCAGCGTCTTCGACCAGGGCCAGGACTCGGACATGGCCTACCTGGTGATGGAGTACCTCCCCGGGATCACCCTGCGCGACCTGCTCAAGGAGCGCGGCCGGCTGACCGCCCAGCAGGTCGTCGACATCATGCACTCCGTGCTCTCGGGTCTCGCCGCCGCGCACCGCGCCGGGATCCTTCACCGCGACCTCAAGCCCGAGAACGTGCTCCTCGCCGACGACGGCCGGATCAAGATCGGCGACTTCGGCCTCGCGCGCGCCGCCTCCGCCAACACCGCCTCCGGTCAGGCCCTCCTCGGCACGATCGCCTACCTCTCCCCCGAGCTGGTCACGCGGGGCACCGCCGACACCCGCAGCGACATCTACGCCATCGGGATCATGATCTACGAGATGCTCACCGGAGAGCAGCCCTTCACGGGCGAGCAGCCGATGCAGATCGCGTACCAGCACGCGAACGACTCCGTCCCGTACCCCAGCGCGACGGTCGCCTCCGTCCCCACCTCGCTCGACGAGCTCGTCCTCTGGGCGACCGAGCGCGACCCGGACATGCGGCCCCGCGACGCCGGTGTCATGCTCGCGCAGCTGCTCGAGGCCGAGCGGCTCATGGGCATCACACCGAGCGACCGCCGCGGCGACACGCAGGCGGTCACCCCGCTCCCGGTGCCCGTCGCCGATCCGGCGCCCGCGACGGCCGTCTTCGATACGGCGGAGCCCGGGCAGACCTCGGTCTTCGACCCGGCGCCGGCCCCCGGAGCGGTGCTCGTGGTCGACGAGGACGACGACACCGTCACCCGGCTCGCGAGCAGGCGCCGCGTCCGACGGCGCCGCGGCGTCCTGCTCACGGTGGTCGTCCTCCTCCTGGCGCTCATCGGCGGCGGGACGGCCTGGTGGTTCGGCGAGGGACCCGGCGCGATCGTGTCGATCCCGGACGTCGTCAGCCAGTCGCAGCAGGACGCGACGGCCCAGCTGCAGGCGCAGGGCTTCGAGGTGCAGCCGCAGGAGACGCCCGACCTCACCGTGCCCGCGGGGACGGTGGTGAGCTCCGATCCGCCCGGCGGGCAGGGGGTGCACAAGGGCTCCGTCATCACGCTGACCGTCTCGAGCGGGCCGCGCCAGCTGCCGGTCCCGTCTCTCGCCGGCCTCTCGGAGGCCGACGCTGCCGCCGCGGTGACGGGCGGCTCCTTCACCGTCGGCGACGTCTCGAAGATCTTCGACGCCGACGTCGACGCGGGTGTGGTCGTCTCCGCCTCGCTGCCTGACGGATCGGCGCTGCCCGAGACGATGTCCGAGACCAGCACCATCGCGATGGTGGTGAGCCTCGGACCGATCCCGAACGTCGTCGGCCTCTCGATCGACGACGCGACGGCGAAGGCGGAGGCGGCCGGTCTCGCCCTCGACCGCAGCGGCGAGGACTGGAGCGACACCGTGGCCGCGGGCGTCGTCCTCACGCAGGCGAACCCGGAGGCGCCCGCCGTGACCGGCGACACCGTCTCGGTCGTCGTGTCGAAGGGGCCCGAGCCCGTCGCCGTGCCGAACGTCGTGGGGATGAACCGCGACGAGGCGAAGGCGGCCCTCGAGGCGGCGGACCTGTCGTGGAGCTACTCCCTGACGACGCTCGGCCCGCTGATCGACGCGGCGCCGAACGAGCTGACCAAGGTCACGAACCAGTCCAACAAGGCCGGCGATCTCGTGCAGCGCGGCACGACGATCCAGCTGTCGATCACCATCACGACCTGACGCCGCCGGTCGAGCCCTCAACGAGGACTCGACCGGCGGTCGGGGTCGGATCAGATCGCGCGGCCCCGGAGCTCCTCCGCCACGAGGAACGCGAGCTCGAGCGACTGCATGTGGTTGAGGCGCGGGTCGCAGACCGACTCGTACCGGGTGGCGAGCGTCGCCTCGTCGATGTGCTCCGAGCCGCCGAGGCACTCGGTGACGTCGTCGCCCGTGAGCTCGACGTGGATGCCGCCCGGGTGCGTCCCCGCGGCGCGGTGCGCCTCGAAGAAGCCCTTGACCTCGTCGACCACGTCGTCGAAGCGACGGGTCTTGTAGCCGGTCGGCGTCGTCAGCCCGTTGCCGTGCATCGGATCGGTCACCCACAGCGGCAGGGCGTCGCTCCGCTTGACGGCCTCGAGCAGCGGCGGGAGGGCGTCGCGGATCCTCCCGGCACCCATGCGGGTGATGAAGGTGAGGCGACCGGGCTCCCGCTCGGGGTCGAGCTTGTCGATCAGCTCGAGCATCGTCTCGGGCGTGGTCGACGGGCCGAGCTTCACGCCGATCGGGTTGCGCACCCGCGACAGGAAGTCGACGTGCGCGCCGTTGAGCTCGCGGGTGCGCTCGCCGATCCAGATGAAGTGGCTGGAGGTGTTGTACGGCGTGCCGGTCCGCGAGTCGATGCGCGTCATGGGGCGCTCGTAGTCCATCAGCAGGCCCTCGTGGCCGGTGTAGAACTCGGTGCGCTTCATGCCCTCGAAGTCGGCCCCGCACGCCACCATGAACTTGACCGCGCGGTCGATCTCGCGGGCCAGCTGCTCGTAGCGCTGGTTCTGCGGGTTCTCGGTGAAGCCCTTGTTCCAGTAGTGGACGAGGCGCAGGTCGGCGAATCCGCCCTGCGTGAAGGCGCGGATGAGGTTCAGCGTCGAGGCGGCGGTGTGGTAGCCCTGCACGATGCGGCGCGGGTCCGCGGCGCGCGACTCCGGGGTGAAGTCGTAGCCGTTGACGATGTCGCCGCGGTAGGCGGGCAGGGTCACGTCGCCGCGGGTCTCGAGGTCGCTCGAGCGCGGCTTCGCGAACTGGCCGGCCATCCGGCCCATCTTGATGACGGGCATGCTCGCGCCGTAGGTCAGGACGACGGCCATCTGCAGCACGGTCTTGACGCGGTTGCGGATCTGCTCGGCGGTCGCTCCTGCGAAGGTCTCGGCGCAGTCGCCGCCCTGCAGGAGGAACGCCTCGCCGCGGGCCGCGGCTCCGAGACGCTCGCGCAGCTGGTCCACCTCGCCGGCGAACACCAGCGGAGGGAGCGCGGCCACCTCGGCGGACGCCGCTCGCACGGCCTCCGCATCGGGCCACTGCGGCTGCTGCTTGATCTCGAGCTCGCGCCAATAGTCCAGGCCGGCGACCACGGAGGGGGCGGCGAGGACGTACGGTTCGTTCGGATCGATGACCACGAGGGTGTTCCCGGTTCTGACGGGCGCCAGCGGCGCGCGGAGGGCCGCCGTCCGGACGGACGGCAGCGGTTGACGAGCTTATCGCCTGGCAGGGCGCTCGGCCGGGAGGGGGCCCCGGCATCGAGCGGGCGCTCAGCGGGTGAGGGCCGCGCGCTTCTCCTTGACCGAGGTCGCGTAGACGTCGAGGTACTCCTGGCCGCTCAGGGCGAGGAGCTCGTACATGATCTCGTCGGTGATCGAGCGGAGGATGAACCGGTCGCCCTCCATGCCCTCGAAGCGGCTGAAGTCGAGCGGCTCCCCGAAGACGATGCCGATGCGGCCCAGCTTCGGCAGGCGCTTGCCGATGGGCATGATGCGCGCGGTGTCGATCATGGCGACCGGGATGACGGGCACGCGGGCCTCGAGGACCATGCGCGCGACACCGGTGCGGCCGCGGTACATCCGGCCGTCGGGGCTGCGCGTGCCCTCGGGATAGATGCCCAGGGCGTGGCCGCCCGCGAGGACGCGGAGGCCCGTGTTGAGCGAGGCCTCCGACGCCTTGCCACCGGAGCGGTCGATGGGCAGCATCCCCGTGGCGGTGAAGAACGTCCGCGTCGCCCAGCCCTTGAGGCCCTTGCCGGTGAAGTAGTCGCTCTTGGCGAGGAAGACCATGTTCCGCTCGATCACCAGCGGGAGGATCACGGAGTCGATGAAGGAGAGGTGGTTGCTCGCGAGGATCACGCCGCCGTTCTGCGGCACCTTGTCGGCGCCGACCACCCACGGCCGGAAGATCGTCTTCAGGAGCGGGCCCGCGACGATGTGCTTCATGAACCAGTAGAACATCGGGCTCCTCGGCGGTGCGGCGGATCGGGTGCGGCGGGTGCCGCTAGAGGGAGCTCGCGTGCAGGCGCGCCAGGTCGGCGGCCCCCACGACTCCGGCGTCGTTGACGAGCTCCGCGATGCGGAACTCGGGCTCGGGGTGGTAGCCCCGGGCGGGGAGGTTGTCGAGGTAGGCCTGGCGGATGGGGTCCAGCAGGAGGTCGCCCGCCTGCGCCACTCCGCCGCCGATGACGAACATCTGCGGGTCGAGGACGGCGCTCAGGCTGGCCGCCGCCTCGCCCAGCCAGTGGCCGAGCTGTCGCAGCGCCGCGAGGGCGCCGAGGTCGCCGGCGGTGATCAGCTCGGAGATGAGGTGGCCGTTCAGCTCGCCGCCGTTGCGGGCGCGGGCGTCGGCGATGCCCTGGCCGATCCCGCCCGCGTCGGCCAGCTCGCCGGCGAAGCGCTGGAGCGCGCGGCCCGAGCCGTACTGCTCGATGCAGCCGCGGGCGCCGCAGCCGCAGGGCAGGCCTCCGGGGACGACGCGCATGTGCCCGATCTCGGCCGCGGCGCCGAAGCCGCCGCGCAGGAGCCGGTCGTTGATGACGATCGCGCCACCCACTCCGGTGCCGATGGTGAGCATCAGCATGTCGCTGACGAGGCGGCCCGAGCCGTAGCGGAACTCGGCCCAGCCGGCGGCGTTCGCATCGTTCTCGATGATGATCGGCAGGTCGATGCGGGCCGAGAGCTTCTCGCGGAAGGGCTCGTTGCGCCAGTTGATGTTCGGGGCGTAGTAGACGATCGACTGCGAGGCGTCGATGAAGCCGGCGGCGGCGACTCCGACCGCGGAGACGTCTCCCGGGAGCAGGCCGGAGCGCAGATGCTCGACCATCTCGACCACGACGTCGACGATCAGCTCGGGGTGCCCGGCAGGAGTGGGCCGACGGTCCTCGCGGAGGATCCCCCCGAACTCGTCGACCAGGGCTCCGGCGATCTTCGTGCCGCCGATGTCGATCCCGATCGCGTGCACGCGAACCGCCTTCCCGTCGCCACCGGCGCGGCAGCGTCGGCGGGCCGCCCTGAGCGGCGGCCAGGACGAGTGTAGTGACCGCGAGCGCTCCGATGCGGCTCAGCGGCGAGACCCGGCGACGCGTGTCGGCCCTCCTCGCGGAGCCACCCCTGGATCGTTACCCTGAACGGATCCACAGCTTGCGCCGCGCCGGTAGGGTGGAGACGACGTTCATTCAGGTACCGAAGGAGTTGCCGTGGACCAGTTCGATTCCCCCCTGGTGGTTCCGGCCGATCCCCAGGCCAACACGACCGCCCTCCTGCTGGACCGCGTCCGCGAGACGCCCGATCGCCCGCTCTTCGCGCTGCCCGACGGCGACGGCTGGCGCGATGTGACGGCGCAGGAGTTCCTCGACCAGGTCACGGCCCTCGCGAAGGGCTTCGTCGCCGCCGGCCTCGAGCCGGGCGAGAAGGTCGGGCTGATCTGCAGGACGCGCTACGAGTGGACGCTGATCGACTTCGCCGTCTGGTTCGCCGGCGGGATCCTCGTCCCGGTGTACGAGACCTCCTCCCCCGCGCAGGTGCAGTGGAACCTCACCGACTCCGGCGCGCACGCCGTGATCGTCGAGACCCCCGAGCACTTCGCCCGCTTCGACGAGATCCGCGCCGACCTTCCCGAGGTCCGCCTCGCCTGGCAGATCGGGCTGGGCGATCTGGACAAGCTCGTCGCGCGCGGCGTCGACGTGCCGGACGCCGAGATCGAGCGCCGCCGCTCGCTGGCGACCGGCACCGACATCGCGACCATCATCTACACCTCCGGCTCCACCGGCCGCCCCAAGGGCTGCATCATCCGGCACTCGAACTTCGTCGAGCTCAGCCGCAACTCGGCGGTCGCCCTGACGGAGCTGATCCACCAGCCCGGCGCGTCGACGCTGCTGTTCATCACCACCGCGCACGTGTTCGCCCGCTTCATCGCGATCCTCTGCGTGCACGGCGGGGTGAAGGTGGGGCACCAGGCCGACACCAGGCAGCTGCTCCCCTCGCTCGCGTCCTTCAAGCCGACGTTCCTCCTGGCCGTGCCGCGCGTGTTCGAGAAGGTCTACAACTCCGCCGAGCAGAAGGCCGAGGCCGGGGGGAAGGGGAAGATCTTCCGCCGCGCGGCCGACGTCGCCGTCGCCCACTCGATGGCGCTCGAGGCGGGCTCGGTGCCGCTCGCTCTGAAGCTGCAGTTCCTCCTCTTCGACCGGCTCGTGTACTCGAAGCTGCGCACCGCCATGGGCGGGAACGTCCGCTTCGCCGTGTCCGGCTCGGCGCCGCTGGGAGACCGGCTCGGGCACTTCTTCCACAGCCTCGGCATCAAGATCCTCGAGGGCTACGGCCTCACGGAGACGACGGCGCCCGCCACCGTCAACCGCACCGAGCGATTCAAGATCGGCTCGGTGGGCCCGGCGATGCCCGGGGTCTCGATCCGGATCGCGGGCGACGGCGAGATCCAGGTGCGCGGCATCGACGTCTTCGGCGGCTACTGGAACAACGAGGCGGCGACGGCCGAGTCGTTCGACGGCGAGTGGTTCCGCACGGGCGACCTCGGAACCCTGGACGAGGACGGGTACCTGCGCGTCACCGGGCGGAAGAAGGAGATCATCGTCACCGCCGGCGGCAAGAACGTCGCTCCGGCGGCGCTGGAGGATCCGATCCGCGCGAACCCGCTGGTCGGCCAGGTCGTCGTCGTCGGCGATCAGCGCCCGTTCATCGCTGCTCTGGTCACGCTCGACTCCGAGATGCTGCCGACGTGGCTCGCGAACAACGGGCAGGACAAGGGCCTCTCACTCGAGGACGCGGCCGTGAACCCGGTCGTTCTGGCCGAGGTGCAGCGGGCCGTCGATGCGGCGAACGAGCGCGTGTCCCGCGCCGAGTCGATCCGGAAGTTCGTGATCCTCCCGACCGAGTTCACGGAGGCGAGCGGTCACCTGACTCCGAAGATGAGCATCAAGCGCAACGTCATCCTCGCCGACTTCGCCGACACCATCGCCGCCGTCTACTCCGCCGCCCCCGCCACCGAGGGCATCTCCCTCCGCTGACCCCGCGCTCTCCCGCCGTCACCAGCAGGCCGTCCCGATCGCAGCCGCCTCCGGGACAGCGCGCCCAGCTCTATCCCGTCGGCGGAACGCCCGACGCTCTCCTCGACGCGCCCCTGTCGCGGTGCCGACCGCGCCGGGCCGGGCAGGGACCGGCTCCCCCTCAACACAGCCGTATCCGGGAAAGCGCGTCCCAGCGCTTTCCCGTCGGCGGAACGCACGACGCTCCACGGAACGCGCCCACCTCGAGCGGCCGACTGCGTGGAGCCGGGCAAGGACCGGCTCCCCCCTCAACACAGCCGTATCCGGGAAAGCGCGTCCCAGCGCTTTCCCGTCGGCGGAACGTACGACGCTCCACAGAACGCGCTCACCTCGAAAGGCCGACCGCGCCGGGCCGGGCAGGGACCGGCTCCCCCCTCAACGCAGCCGTATCCGGTGAAGCGCGTGCCAGCGCTTCACCGTCGGCGGAACGCACGACGCTCCACCGAACGCGCCCACCTCGAAAAGCCGACCGCGCCGAGCCGGGCAAGGACCGGCTCCCCACCAACACAGCCGTATCCGGGAAAGCGCGTCCCAGCGCTTTCCCGTCGGCGGAACGCACGACGCTCCATGGAACGCGCCCACCTCGAGAAGCCGACCGCGCCGGGCCGGGCAGGGACCGGCCCGGAATCGAACTCAGAACCAGTCGGATTCCCGGACGGCCTTCATAGCGGCGCGGCGGTCGTCCTGGGAGAGGCGGTCGAGGTAGAGGCGTCCGTCGAGGTGGTCGCATTCGTGCTGGAGGGCCTGGGCCATGAGGCCGTCGCCTTCGAGGACGATCTCGTTGCCGTCGAGGTCGGTGCCGCGGACCTTCGCGTGCGGGTAGCGGATCGCGGGGTACCAGAGGTTCGGGACGGAGAGGCAGCCCTCGTCGACCGGTCGCGGGTCTCCGCTGAGCTCGATGATCTCGGGGTTGAGGATGTACCCGATGACGCCGTCGACGTTGTAGCTGAAGGCTCGGAGGTTGACGCCGATCTGGGGGGCTGCGACGCCGGCGCGTCCGGGCGGCCGGACGCTGTCGACGAGGTCCTCGACGAGGCCGCGGACGCCGGCGTCGACCGTCTCGATGGTCGTGGACGGGGTCTTCAGCACCGGGTCCCCGAAGATGCGGATCTGGCGTTCGGTCATGTGGTGCGCTCCCTCAGGGCCTCCTCCGCGCTCAGGAGGGCGTTCTCGACGACTTCGCTCGCTGCGGGGTGCGGCCAGTACTGGCTGCGGGCGAGTCCGCGGATGCCGGTGCCGGCGCTGGCGGCCTGGACGAGCGGCTGAATGAGGATACTGGCCTGCGGCCCGATGATGTGCGCGCCGAGGAGGGCGCCGTCGAGTCCGACGACCAGGAGGCAGGCGCTGGAGTCGTCCTCGAGCGCCCAGCCGAAGGCGGTGGAGCCGTACTCCTGGGTGACGGTGACGACGTCCAGGCCCTGGTCCCGCGCTTCGGCCGCGGTGAGCCCGAAGTGGGCGATCTGCGGGTGGGCGAAGATCGCGCCGGGCACCGGCGAGAGGGTGTCGGAGAGCAGCTCGCCCGGGTGCAGGAGGTTGTGCGCCACGAGGCGCGCCTCGTGGTTGGCGACGTGCTTGAGCTGCCAGCGCGACGACACGTCGCCGAGGGCGAAGAGGCCGGGCACGGGGCGTCCGCCGGAGAGGACGCGCTGCTCGGTGTCGACGCTGATCCGGCCGTCCTCGTGCAGATCGATCCCGACGGAGGCGGCGGCGACCGTGTCGCTGTTGGGGTCGCGGCCGAGCGCGACGAGCAGCAGGTCGGTCTCGACCGTCGTGCCGTCGCTGAGGGCGACGCGGAGCCCGTCAGGGCGGGCGTCGACGCTCTCGGCGCTCACTCCGGTGAGCACCGTGTACCGCTCGGCGGCGATCCCGGTGAACCGGCGCGAGACGTCCTCGTCGAGGGCGCGGAGGAGGCGGTCGCCGCGGACGGCGACGGTCACGGCCGTGCCGAAGGAGGAGAAGACGTGGGCGAACTCGACGGCCACGGCGCCGCCGCCGAGGATCAGCATCCGCTCGGGGAGCTCGTCGAGCCGCATGACCGAGGACGAGTCCTGGATGCGGGGGTCGGGCTCGTACGCGGCGAGGAGCGGCCTGGGCCGCGAGCCGGCGGCCACGACCACCTGCGGAGCACTGATGCGGGCACCGCTGGCGCTGACGAGGACGTGCGGGCGGTCGCCGTCTCCGAGCGACTCGAAGCCGAAGCTCTCGCGGAGGACGGTCACGTTTGGGGAGCGCTGATCGCGGTACTCGAAACCGCCCTCGCTGATCGCGTCGATCCGGCCGAACACCCGGTCGCGCACCTCGGCCCACTCGGGGCGGCGGAGGCGGGAGTGGACGCCGATCGGGCCGCCCTGGTCGACGTCGGTGATCACGTCGGCGACATGGACGAACATCTTGGTCGGGATGCAGCCGGCGTTGAGGCAGGTGCCGCCGAACCACTCCCCGTCGTCGAGGATCGCGACCCGCAGGCCGTCGAACTCCGGACCGACGATCGAGTTGCCGGAGCCGGCCCCGATGACGATCAAGTCGAAGGAGTCGGTGGTCGCGTCGGGTCCGTCGGTGCGGTCCTGGAACGCGGCGGACGCCGCCTCGGAGCCCCGGGGCTCAGACACGTCGGACCGGCATGCCCTCGACCACGAGCGCGGCGAGCAGGCGTGCGGCGTCCTTCGTGCCCTCGCGCAGCTGCTCCCACTTCACCACGGATCCGGCGGCGAGCACCGGGTCGTAGGGGATGCGGACGATGTCGCGGACGCGGGAGCGGAAGTGCGACTCGATCTCCTCCAGCTTCACCAGGCTCGTGCCCTGCGTCGCCGTGTTGAGCGCGACGACCGCGTTGCGCACCAGGGCGCCGTAGCCGTTCGCGTCCAGCCAGGTGAGGGTCTCGGAGGCCAGGCGGGCCTCGTCGACGCTGCCGCCCGAGACGATCACCACCGTGTCGGCGCGCTGCAGCGTGGGCCGCATCACCGAGTGCACGATGCCCGTGCCGCAGTCGGTGAGCATGATCGAGTAGAAGCGCTCGACCAGGTCGGCGACCACGTTGTAGTCGTCCTCGTCGAAGGCCTCGGAGAGCTGCGGGTCGGTGTCGGAGGCGAGGACGTCGAGGCGGGTCTCGTCGCGGGAGACCATCGTCGAGAACTCGGTGAACCCCGTCACGCCGGCCGCGCGGTTCACGACGTCGCGGACGGTCGCCCGCGTCTGCTTGGGGACGCGCTCGGCCAGGGTGCCGCGGTCGGGGTTCGCGTCGACCGCGATGATGCGGTCCTCGCGCGCGTCGGCGAGGGCCATGCCCAGGAGCGTCGTGACCGTGGTCTTGCCGACGCCGCCCTTGCGGGTCATGACCGGGACGAAGCGGGTGCCGCCCTCGAACTGCCGGCCGATCCGCTCGTCCATCGCCTTCCACGCCTTCACCTTCGCGGAGTCGCCGAGGTTGACCGTGTGGAAGGTCAGGCCGTAGAGGAAGCGGTGCCAGCCGCCCGTGGGAGCGGGACGGGTCTTGCGGTTGACCTCCAGGAGCCTGTCCGGGGTGAGCATCGACGCCGACTCGGGGACGGCGGCGCTCGGCGCGGACGGGGCGGGAGCGGCGCTCGAGGACTCGGCGCGGAGGCGGTCGCGGCGCGTGGGGACGGCGGCGGGCTCCCCCGCGGACTCGGACGCCGCGGGCTTCTCGGCGGACTCCGCTCGGGCGGGGATCCCCGCCGAGACCGGTCCGTTCGCGCCGGACGGGTGAGCGGGAGCCGGTGAGGGGGTCGGAGCAGGACTCGGCTCCGGGGGCACGAGAGCGCGCGAGCGCGAGGGCGGCAGGCCGAGGCGGCCGACGTCGATCGCGTCCTCGTCCTCGACCGGAGCGGGGGCGGTGGAGCGGCGCCGCGGGCCGCCCGGCGCGATCCGGGCCCGCCGGTACACTCGTCCTGAGCGGAAGGAGGCTCGTTCGCATGGATGAGCGCAACGACGAACAGCCCGACACCGACA
>NZ_PSVI01000006.1:0-88440 GCF_002931415.1 Rathayibacter sp. AY1E8 | reverse complement strand
ACCTGGCGCAGGTCCTCGACGAACTCCGAGCCGCGCACCATGAGCGAGACCTCGAGGTTGAGCGTGAAGGAGCGCATGTCCATGTTGCTCGAGCCGATCACGGCGACGTCGTCGTCGATCGTGAAGTGCTTCGCGTGCAGGATGGTCGGCTTGCGGTACATCCAGATGCGCACGCCCGCGGTCAGCAGCGTCTCGTAGTACGAGCGCTGGGCGTGGTAGACCACGGCCTGGTCGCCGATCTCGGAGACGAAGAGCTCCACGTGCACGCCCCGCCGGGTCGCCGTCGTGATCGCGTAGAGCATCGCCTCGTCGGGCACGAAGTACGGGCTGGTGATGATGATCGACTTCTGCGCCGAGTAGAGCAGCGTCAGGAACAGGCGCAGGTTGTTCTCGCCCTCGAACCCCGGGCCGCTCGGCACCACCTGGCAGTCGATCGTGTCGCGCTGCTGCAGCGCCTCCATCGGCTCCGACTCCCGCAGGAGCAGCTCGTCGGTCTCGCTGTACCAGTCGGTGATGAAGATGGCGTTGATGCCCTGCACCACCGGCCCCTCGAGGCGCACCATCAGGTCGTGCCAGTGCAGGCCGCGACGGATGTTGCCGCGCTTGTTGTAGCTGGAGTCGACGACGTTCTGCGAGCCCATGAAGGCCGCGTTGCCGTCGACGATCAGCAGCTTGCGGTGGTTGCGCAGGTCCGGCCGCTGGTACTGGCCGCGCCACGGCCGCACGGGGAGCATGTACGACCACGAGGCGCCCGCCCGCTCGAGGGCGCGCAGCCGGCGGTGGGTGCCGCTGTAGTAGCCGGGCACGCGGATCGACGCGATGTGGTCGAGGAGGATCCGCACCCGCACCCCGCGCGCCACCGCGCGGTCGAGCGCGTCGAAGAAGGGCGCGGTGGTCGAGTCGGCGGCGAGGATGTAGAACTCGCAGTGCACGTAGCGGCGGGCGCGGTCGATCTCGGCGGCCATCGCGCGGATGGTCTGCTCGTAGTCGCCCTGGAGGCGCGCGTCGTTCCCGCCGACCAGCGGCATCGCCCCGAGGTTGCGGTTGAGGGTGACCACCGACTCCAGCCACTGCGGCCACGGGTGCTCCCGGGCGACGCGGTCGATGCCGTCGGTCGACTCCAGGATGAACCGGTTGATCTCCTGCTGCTTCCGGCGGCGCTTGCGCGGCAGCCGGTAGCTCCCGATGAAGAGGAACAGCAGGATGCCGACGTACGGGATCAGGAAGATCGCCATCAGCCAGGCGAGGCCGGTGGTCGGACGGCGGTTCCGCGGCACGACGATGACGGCGATCACGCGGACCACGAGCTCGACGACGACGGCCGCGATCGGGAGGATCACCGCCCAGTCGGGTGCGGGCACCGCGCCTCCTCGTTCGTCGTGCGGAGCCGCTCAGCGGGCGTGGAAGGCACCCGCGCGGCGGCGGTGGTCAGGAGGCGTCGCGGGGAGGCAGGCCGCGGCGCTCGCGCTCGCGGGCCTCGATGCGGTCGTACGCTCGGCGCTCGTTGCGGTCCGAGCGGATGAGGGCGCGCATCACGAACCAGAAGATGGCTCCGACCGTGATCGTCGGCACGAGGGCCCACAGCCCCTGGTTCCACAGCTCCCAGTCCATGCGGCGATCCTACCCGCGGCACCGGCGCGGGAGCCGTGAGCCCGGAGGCCCGTGCGCCCAGCGGCCTTCGCGGGCGCTGGGCGCTACTGGCTCTCGACCGACTTGTTCAGCGCCGCGGCATCGGAGTTGAGGCCCTCCAGCTCCGAGCGCAGGCCGTCGTACACGGCGATGTCCGCGTCGATGGCGGCGCGGGTGGCGTCGACGGCCTGGCTGCGGGCGAGCAGATCGGCGCGCTCCGTCTCGAACTCGGCCGTCGATCCGAAGTCGCCGCTGTCGGCGCGCGAGTTGAAGTCGTCGATCTCGACGTTGAGCGCGTCGTACTCTGCGTTGTTCGCGTCGATCCGCGCCGTGAGGTCGGCGTACATCGTCTCGATCCGGGAGACCAGGTCCTCGATGCGGTTCTCGAGATCGGTGAAGACCGCCTCGTAGCGGGCGTTCAGGCCCACGACGACCGAGCGGTCGTCGAAGAACTCGGCGTAGTGCGCCTCGAGCGCCGGTGGCAGGTCGGCCACCTCGGTCCCCAGGATCGAGTGCAGCTCGTTGACGCGCTCGCCGAGGCCGCCGGTGCGGTACAGCTCGAGGCGCTCGGCGATCGTGCCGTCCTGCGGGAGGGTCTCGTACGCGGCCTCGAGCTCGTCGCCCAGCTCGGCCTGCTCCTCCGCGTCGAGCCGCACCCACGCCGCGTGCAGCATCTCGTGGGCCGCCGTCACGTCGCGGATCCCGTCGAGGTCGGGATTGGCGACGTCCGAGATGTAGATGCTGGTGCCGGTGTAGCAGCCGAGGACGATGTCGTCGGAGGCGCCGTAGCCGCAGAGGTCGTTGAAGCCGGCGGTCGGCTCGACCGACGGGCTCGACGCGTAGTAGAGGGCGCGGCCGCGGTCGGACATGGCGGTCCGCTCCGCGAAGCCGGCGATCGTGGGGTCGGGCGTGAACGCCTCGGCCGCCCGCCGGTCGGCCAGCGCGGTGCCGACGTCGCCGGAGGAGGCGAGGACGCTCGCGGCGACCGCGGTCCCCACTCCGAACTGCGCGATCGTGAGGACGCCCGCCGCGACGGCCGCGACGATGCTCGATGCCCTGACCATGTCTCCCCCCTCGGCTCCTGCGACCCTACTTGACGAGCGGGAAGAGGATCGTCTCGCGGATCCCGAGGCCGGTGATCGCCATCAGGAGGCGGTCGATGCCCATGCCCATGCCGCCGGTGGGGGGCATGCCGTGCTCGAGGGCGCGGAGGAAGTCCTCGTCCAGGCGCATCGCCTCGTCGTCGCCCGCGGCGGCCTGGCGGGCCTGCTCGACGAAGCGCTCGCGCTGCACGACCGGGTCGATCAGCTCGGAGTAGCCGGTGGCCAGCTCGAAGCCGCGGACGTAGAGGTCCCACTTCTCGACGACGCCCGGGATGCTGCGGTGCGCGCGCACGAGCGGCGAGGTGTCGACGGGGAAGTCCATCACGAAGGTCGGACGCGTCAGGCCGCCCTTCACGAAGTGCTCCCACAGCTCCTCGACGTACTTGCCGTGCGTGGGGACGTGCACCTCGACGCCCTCGCGCGCGGCGAGGGTCTCGAGCTCGGCGAGCTCCGTCTCCGGCGTGATCGCGATTCCGGCCGCGAGCGACAGGCTCTCGTACATCGAGATGCGGTCCCACCGGCCGCCGAGGTCGAACTCGGTGCCGTCGGCCCAGGTGACCACGTGCGAGCCCGCGACGGCCTGCGCCGCGTTCTGGATCAGCTCCTGGGTGAGGTCGGCGATCGAGTTGTAGTCGCCGTACGCCTGGTAGGCCTCGAGCATCGCGAACTCGGGCGAGTGGGTGGAGTCGGCGCCCTCGTTGCGGAAGTTGCGGTTGATCTCGAAGACCCGGTCGATGCCGCCGACGACCGCCCGCTTGAGGTAGAGCTCGGGCGCGATGCGCAGGTACAGCTCGGTGTCGAAGGCGTTCGAGTGCGTGGCGAAGGGGCGGGCGGAGGCGCCGCCGTGCATCACCTGCAGCATCGGGGTCTCGACCTCGAGGAACTCGTGGGAGGCGAAGGTGTCGCGGAGGGAGGCGTTCACGCGGGCGCGGGTGACGACCGTCTCGCGGGCCTGGGGGCGCACGATCAGGTCGAGGTAGCGCTGGCGCATCCGGGTCTCGTCGCCGAGCTCGTTGTGCAGGTTCGGCAGCGGCAGGATCGACTTCGCGGCGATCGTCCACTCCGACACCCACACGCTCAGCTCGCCGCGCTTGCTTGAGACGACCTCGCCCTCGACGAAGAGGTGGTCGCCCAGGTCGACGAGCTCCTTCCACGCCGCCAGCGACTCCTCGCCCACGTCGCCGAGCGAGACCATGGCCTGGATCCGCTCGCCGTCGCCGGCCTGCAGCGTCGCGAAGCAGAGCTTGCCCGTGTTGCGCTGGAACACCACGCGGCCCGCGAGGCCGACGCGCTCGCCGGTCTTCACGTCCGGCTCGATGCCCTCGTGGCGCGCCCGGACGGCCGCGATGGTGTCGGTGACTCCGACCGCGACGGGGTAGGCGCCGGCGCCGAGGTCGTCGCCCGCGAGCTCGAGCAGGCGCTCGCGCTTGGCGAGGCGGACGGCCTTCTGCTCGGAGGCCTCCTGCTGCGCGGCCCGCTCGGCGGCGGCCTGCTCGGAGTCGGACTGCTCGGCGGCGGGGGTCGTGGACTCGGGGACGTCGGGGGTGTCGGCCATGAGGGGTCGCGGTGCTTTCGGTTCGGGGCGGACGGCCGCGATCAGGCGAGCAGGATCGGGGCGTTGTCGAGGAGGCGGGTGGTGCCGACGATCGCGGCGACGAGCACGAGTGCCGGGCCGCGGTGGTCGGCGTCGACCGGGAGGAGCGTCGCGGGATCCACGACGACGAGGTAGTCCAGCTTAACGAGCGGCTCGGCGTGCGCGACGGCCTCGGCGGCCTCGATCGCCGCGGCGGCACCGCGGTCCGCGGCCTCCGTGGCGGCCGCGAGGAGGCGCGGGAGCACGAGGCCCGCGCGGCGCTGCTCCTCGTCGAGGTAGCGGTTGCGGCTGGAGCGGGCGAGCCCGTCCTCCTCCCGCACGATGCCGACGCCCTCGATCGCGACGGGCAGGTCGAGGTCGCGGACCATGCGGCGCACGAGGAACAGCTGCTGCGCGTCCTTCTGCCCGAAGACCGCGACGTCCGGCTGGGCGATGCTCAGGAGCTTGGCGACGACGGTGAGCATCCCGTCGAAGTGGCCCGGTCGCGCGCGCCCCTCGTAGAGGCCGCCGACCTCGCCCGCGACGACCCGCGTCGAGGACGGCCCGTCGGGATACATCTCGGCGACTCCCGGGGCGAAGAGGAGGTCGGCCCCGGCCGCGTCGAGCAGGGCGGTGTCGCCCTCGAGGTCGCGCGGATAGCGGTCCAGGTCCTCGGTCGGACCGAACTGCAGCGGATTCACGAACACCGACACGACGACGACGTCGGCCAGCTCGCGCGCCCGCTCGACGAGGGCGAGGTGCCCGGCGTGCAGGGCGCCCATCGTCGGCACGAGCGCGATGCGCCGACCGGCCCGCCGCGCCTCCTGCAGCCGCTCGCGGAGGTCGCCGATGCGGTGGACGGTGCTGATCACCCGACGATGCTACCGGCGGGCCCGCGACCAGCGGGGCCCTCGGCACGGAGACGCCGTGCTCCTCCGCGAGGCACCGCCTCCCGAGCGGCGTCCCACCCGGGGAGCGGCGTCTCGAGCGGCGCCGCCCGTCAGCCCGCCGCGCGGCGCAGGGCGTCGTCGACGGAGGAGCGGACGAGACTGGAGAGGAAGAAGCCCGGCTTCTCGACGCCGATGCCCGCCAGCAGTCCCGCCGCCTGGTCGACGATCGCGGTCGAGAAGGTCGTGGCGGTCGAGACGGCCTCCGCGTAGGCGGCGCGGTCCGACTCCGCCACGGTGACCGGCTCCCCGCCCATCTCGACCACCAGCGCCTGCGCGATCGGCAGCACCGGGCCCGGTGCCGACACGGCGAAGTAGGTCTCGGCGAGGCGCGCCAGGTCGAGGCTGGTGCCGCTGAAGGCCATCGCCGGGTGGACTGCCAGGGGGATGACCCCGGAGGCGAGCGCCGGAGCGAGCACCCCGTAGCCGTGCTCAGGCGCCGTGTGCAGCACCAGCTGGCCGGGCTGCCACGCTCCGGTCGCGGCGAGCCCCGCGACCAGGGCGGCGATCTCGCTCCCGGGGACGGCGACGATCACCAGCTCGCTGCGCTCGACGAGCTCGGGGATCGCGAGCACGGGGACTCCGGGGAGCAGCGCGTCGGCGCGCTCGCGGCCGCTCTCGCTGGTGGTGGCGATCCCGATCACGGCGTGGCCGGCCCCGGCGAGCGCGGCACCCAGCACCGGGCCCACGCGTCCGGCACCGATCACGCCGACGCCCAGGCGTCCGTCGCGGCGGTTCTCAGGCATGCGGTTCCCCCTCCGGAGCGGGCCAGTCGGGCAGGGCGGGTGCGGCCGCGCGCCGCCCCCACTGGTGGCTCGCGTCGCGGTCGGCGGCCCGCACTCCGGCCGTCGCGAGGCTCTCGAAGAAGGCGAGTCCGTCGGCCGCGCTCATCACCGGCACGAGCGGAGTGACGGGGCCGGCCACCGTGTGCACCCGCGCCGAGGCCAGCCCGAGCAGGCGCTGGAGCGGTCCCTGCTGGACCCCGACGCTCTGCATCCGCGCCAGGGGCACCACGGCGACCCGCCGCCAGACCGCTCCGCTGCGCAGGATCGCGACCTCGTCCGTCAGCCGGTACCCGGTCCTCCGGAACGAGAAGGGGCGGAGCCACACCGCCGAGCGCGGCGCCCGGGTGAAGCCGGCCGCGTCGCGGTGCCGGAGCGCGTCTCCGACGGGCGTCGACTCCGCTCCCTCGGCCGGTCCGGGCAGCAGGAGGGCGAGGACGCGCTCGACGGCGGCGAGGTCGCCGACGGGCAGGATCGTGGTGTTCGGCTCGCCGTTCGCCCCGCGGGAGGCCGCGTGGCCGGCGCGGTCGATCCGCACCTGCCACCAGCCGAAGGGGCGCCAGAGCAGCGGCTGCGTGATCTCGACGGCGTGGATCCGGCCGGGCGGGATCGTGTCGCTGCTGGTCGAGAGCACGCCGTAGCCGACCCGCACGCCGTCGGGCGTCGCGGCGATCGAGTACCGGAGCGAGCGCACGAACTGGCGGACGTAGTAGCTGCCCGAGCCGATCAGGCCCGGCAGGATCGCGAAGAGCACGTAGGGCGAGCCGTAGACGGCGACGAACACCACGGCGACGACCGAGGCGGCCAGGAACAGCGTGAAGCCGCTGAAGACGAGCGAGCCGAGGAGCCGGCCCGGCGGGATCGAGACGACCGACTCGGGCGGCGTCTCGTCCTGAGGCTCGCCGAACTCCTCCAGCCGGCGCGCCAGGAACCCGCCCGCCGGAGCCGCACCGTCGACCGTCGCCTCCCGCTCGCGCACCCCGGACGCGAGCCGCAGGATGTCGCGGCGCAGGGCGTCGACCAAGCGCGACCCGAGGTACGACAGCTGGACGTTCGCGTCCTGCCCGGCCACGCTCACCTCGAGCTTCGCGGCTCCGAACAGCCGCGCGAACAGCGGACGCTGCACCGCGATGCCCTGGATGCGGTCCAGCCGCGCCCGCCGGTTGGTCCGGAAGAGCACGCCGGAGCGCACCTCGACGAGCTCGTCCGTGATGCGGAAGGTGTGCATCCGCCAGGACAGCCAGAACGCGAAGACGGCGACCGCCAGGCCCACCGCGACCGCCAGCAGCGCCCAGCCGACGAGACCGCGGCGCAGCAGCTCGTCGACCGGATCACCGCTCTCGAACCCCTCCGGCCCGGGCAGGAACAGCTCGACCAGGCGCTCGCGGAGGTTCGTGATCACGATGCCGAGGACGACCAGCAGGCCGATCCCGCCCTTGAGGACCGGGGTCGCGGGATGGAGGCGGTGCCACTCCCCGTCGGCGAGGTCCGTCTCGACGGCGCGGAGCTCGGTCACAGGCCGGCCCGGCGCGACTCGGCGAGCTCGACCAGGCGGTCGCGGAGCTCCTCCGCGTCCTGCTCGGCCAGGCCCGGGATGCTGACGCCGGTCGCCGCGGCGGCGGTGACGAAGCGGAGGTCGGCGAGGCCGAGCGCCCGGGCGAGCGGCCCGCGGTTGACGTCGATGAGCTGCATCCGCCCGTACGGCACCGACACGAAGCGCTGGAACATGATGCCGCGGCGGAAGAGGAGGTCGTCCTGGCGCAGGAGGTAGCCGTAGGCGCGCGCACGGCGCGGGGCCACGATCAGGAGGGTCACCGCGAGGGCGGCCGCGGCGGCCATCGGGATCCAGCCCCACGGCAGGCCGATCAGCATCAGCACCACGGGCACGGCGAGCAGCAGCACGCTCGACACGACGGCCGACACGATCTCGACCGCGACGTACCGGGGCGAGACGCGGCGCCACTCCCCCGTGATGTCGAGGCGGTCCCGCCGGCGTCCCCTCGCGTCGCGGCGGGTCGTCGGCGACGCGTCCTCGGGCTCGGCGGGCATGGCGTCGTCCTCACTGCCCGCGGCGGTCCGGGCGTCGGCGTCAGGCGTGGTTCACCTCGCCTACGGCGGTGTCGTCGTCGTCGCTCGGCGGGATGGTGCACAGGTGCTCGGCGACCAGGCCGGCCACCAGCAGGACGAGCGCACCCACGATGGTCGCGACGTCCTGCCACACGGAGCCTAGCGAAGGGATCGCACGGCTCAGCAGGTACACCAGGATGCCGCCGGAGGCTCCGAGCAGCAGAGCACCGACGTGGCTGGACGCCTTCGCCAGCACCACGACGCGCATCGCCCGGAACGGATCGATGGGCCGGCGCAGCGTGCCCTTCGTGGCGCGGTGGATCGGGACGGCGAAGCCGAGCACGAGGGCCGCGACCACGATCAGGGTCAGCGGAACCGTCAGCGGCGGGATGAGCACGGGGCGGCCGGCGGCGGCGATCGCGAGGTCGAGGAGGAACCCCGCGACGGCCCCGGCGAGGCCGAGTCCGAGCAGGGTGCTGATGCGGGTGCGCCTCACGGGGTCCTGCTCTCGGGGTCGGCGGTGCTGCCGCGGGCGGAGTCGCGCCCCGGCCAGGTCAGCCCGGCCGGGTGGTCGGTCACGCGGTCGGTCGCCCGTGCTCGCAGCTCGGCCACGGGTCCGGCTCCGGGAAGGACCGCCGCCGGCTCGACGTCGAGCCACGGCTCGAGCACGAACGCCCGCTCGGCCGCCCGCGGGTGCGGGAGGGTCAGGTGCGCGTCGTCGCGGAGCACGCCACCGACCGCGATCACGTCGATGTCGAGGGTCCGGTCGCCCCAGCGCTCCTCGCCCTCGCCGCGGATCCGGCCGCCGGCCGATTCGATCGCCGCCGTCGCCGCGAGCAGGTCGTCGGGCTCGAGGACGGTCGAGCCGGTCACGACCGCGTTGAGGTACCCGGGCGCGTCCTCGTCGACGCCCTCGGGCTTCCACGCGGGCGACTCGACGACCTTGGACACCGCCTCGATGCGCAGGCCCGGCGTCGTGGCGAGGGCCCGCAGCGCCTCCTCGAGGTGCGCCAGGCGGTCGCCGAGGTTGCTGCCGAGCGCGAGCACGACGTGGCGCACCGGGCGGACGCGCTCCTGCCGCGGCCTCACGAGCGGGTCCTCGTGATCTGCACGGCGACGTCCTCGAACGGCAGCGGGATCGGCGCGTCCGGCTTGTGGACGGTGATGCGGACGACGTCGGCGGCGGCGAAGCCCAGGGCGACCCGGGCGAGGCGCTCGGCCAGGGTCTCGATGAGGTCGACCGGGTCGCGGGTCACCGCGTCGGCCAGGGCGATCGCGAGGTCGCCGTAGTGCACCGTCTCGGCCAGCGCGTCGCCCTCGGCCGCCGGCGCGGTGTCGAGCCAGACCGTCGCGTCGATCACGAAGTCCTGGCCGTTCTCGCGCTCGAAGTCGAAGACGCCGTGGTGCGCGCGCACGCGCAGCCCGGTGAGGGTGATGGAGTCGCGCACGGCGAGGGCGGCGGGGTCGATCGCGGTCACGGGGTCTCCTCCTGGAGTCGGGCGGCGAGGGCCAGGGCGCGGGCGGACGAGCGGACGTCGTGGACCCGGACGCCCCAGGCGCCGTGCTCGGCTGCGACGAGGCTCAGCATGGCGGAGACCTCGTCGCGCTCGGCGGCCGGGGCGCCGGCGGGGGCGAACGGAGCGAGGAACCGCTTGCGCGAGTGGCCGACCAGGACCGGGAAGCCCAGCGAGACGATCGCGTCGAGGCCGGCCAGCAGCGCCCAGTCGTGTGCGCCGACCTTCGCGAAGCCGAGGCCCGGGTCGAGCAGGAGGCGGTCGTCACGGATCCCGGCCTCACGGGCGGCGTCGACGCGGCGCTCGAGCTCGCCGCGGACGTCCGCCACCACGTCGCCGTAGGACGCGAGAGCGGTCATGCCCGCGCTGTGCCCGCGCCAGTGCATCGCGATGTAGACGGCGCCGCGCTCGGCGACGAGCGGGAGCATCCGCGGATCGGCGAGGCCGCCGGAGACGTCGTTGACGACGACGGCGCCCGTGTCCAGAGCGGCCTCCGCTGTGGCGGCGCTCATCGTGTCGATGCTGACGCGCACCCCCTCCGCGGCGAGGGCGCGGACGACGGGCAGCACGCGGCCCTGCTCGGCGGCGGAGTCGACGCGCGCCGCACCGGGGCGGGTGCTCTCGCCGCCGACGTCGACCAGGTCTGCGCCGAACGCGGCGGGTCCGTCCCCGGCGGGCCGGGTCAGGTCGAGGCCGTGGCGGACGGCGTCGTCGACGGACAGCCAGCGGCCGCCGTCGCTGAACGAGTCCGGAGTGACGTTGAGGATCCCGAGGAGCGCGGCGCGTCCGGTCGGCGTGAGGTCGGCGACGGTGGTGTCCACGTCACTCCCCCCGCGCGGCGCCGATCAGCGCGACGATCTCGGCGCGGGCGGCCGGGTCGGCGAGGGAGCCGCGGGCGGCGACCGTCACGGTCGAGCTCGCGGTCTGGCGCGGCCCGCGCATCCGCACGCAGCCGTGCTCGGCGTCGACCACGACGAGCACTCCCTCGGGAGCGAGGCCCTGCTCGAGCGCGTCGGCGATCTGCTCGGTCATCCGCTCCTGGATCTGCGGTCGCGATGCGACCGTCTCGACCACGCGCGGCAGCCGGCCGAGGCCGACGACCCGCTCGCGCGGCCGGTAGGCGATGTGCGCGACACCGAGGAACGGCAGGAGGTGGTGCTCGCAGACGGAGCGGAAGGCGAGGTCACGCACGATCACCGTCTGGTCGAGCGGCGACTCCTGGCCGCCCTCGACCACCGCGAACGTCTCGGTCAGCTGGGCTGCGGCGTCGTCGTCGAACCCGCCGAAGAACTCCTCGTACGCCTCGGCGAACCGCCGCGGCGTGTCGAGAAGTCCCTCGCGGCCCGGGTCGTCCCCGATGGCCGCGAGGATCTCGGCGACGGCCGCCTCGATGCGCGCCTTGTCGACGGGCACGCGCGCGCTACGCCGTCGCGGGGCGCGGGTTGATCAGCGGCGGGCGCTTCGGCGCGACCTCGTCGGCACCAGCGGAGGAGACTCCCCCGTCGGTCGCACCCGAGTCGATCGGCGCCTTGGCGACCGGGACCGCGATGGGCGGCAGGTCGGACAGGGGGCGCTTGTCGCTCGAGAGCCACTGCGGGCGCTCGTCGATGCGGCGGACGTCCTTGAAGATCTCGGCCAGCTGGTCGTGGTCGAGCGTCTCCTTCTCGAGCAGCTCCATCGCGAGGCGGTCGAGGATGTCGCGGTTGTCGTTGATGACCTGCCACGCCTCGTCGTGCGCCTGCTCGATGAGCTGGCGCGTCTCGGCGTCGACCGTCTCGGCGATCTGCTCGGAGTAGTCGCGCTGGTGGCCCATGTCGCGGCCGAGGAACATCTCGCCTGACGACTGGCCGAGCTTGACCGCTCCGACGTTCGCGGACATGCCGTAGTCGGTGACCATCTTGCGGGCGATGGAGGTCGCCTTCTCGATGTCGTTCGACGCTCCGGTGGTGGGGTCGTGGAAGACGATCTCCTCCGCGACGCGGCCGCCCATCGCGTACGTGAGCTGGTCGAGGAGCTCGTTGCGGGTCGTGGAGTACTTGTCCTCCAGCGGGAGCACCATCGTGTAGCCGAGGGCACGACCGCGCGGAAGGATCGTGACCTTGGTCACGGGGTCGGTGTGGCGCATCGCCGCCGCCGCCAGAGCGTGTCCGCCCTCGTGGTAGGCGGTGATCAGCTTCTCCTTGTCGCGCATGACCCGCGTGCGGCGCTGCGGCCCCGCGATGACGCGGTCGATGGCCTCGTCGAGCGCGCGGTTGTCGATCAGCTGCGCGTTGGAGCGGGCGGTGAGCAGTGCGGCCTCGTTGAGGACGTTGGCCAGGTCGGCGCCGGTGAAGCCCGGAGTCTTGCGGGCGACGACCTCGAGGTCGACTCCCCCGGCGAGCGGCTTGCCGCGGCCGTGGACCTCGAGGATCCGCTTGCGGCCGAGCAGGTCGGGGGCGTCGACGCCGATCTGGCGGTCGAAGCGGCCCGGACGCAGCAGCGCGGGGTCGAGGATGTCGGGGCGGTTCGTCGCCGCGATCAGGATGACGTTCGTCTTGACGTCGAAGCCGTCCATCTCGACCAGCAGCTGGTTGAGGGTCTGCTCGCGCTCGTCGTGACCGCCGCCCATTCCGGCGCCGCGGTGGCGGCCGACGGCATCGATCTCGTCGACGAAGATGATGGCCGGCGAGTTCTCCTTCGCCTGCTGGAACAGGTCGCGGACACGGCTCGCGCCGACGCCGACGAACATCTCGACGAAGTCCGATCCGGAGATGGAGTAGAAGGGGACGCCCGCCTCGCCCGCGACCGCGCGCGCCAGCAGGGTCTTGCCGGTGCCGGGAGGGCCGTAGAGCAGGACGCCCTTCGGGATGCGGGCGCCGACGGCCTGGAACTTCGCGGGCTCCTTGAGGAACTCCTTGATCTCGTGCAGCTCCTCGATCGCCTCGTCGGCGCCGGCGACATCGCCGAACGTGACCTTGGGCGACTCCTTCGAGACGAGCTTCGCCTTCGACTTGCCGAACTGCATGACGCGGTTGCCGCCGCCCTGCATGCCCGAGAGCATCAGCCAGAAGAACGCGCCGATCAGCAGGATGGGGAGCAGGAAGCCGAGAGCCGAGAGGAACCAGTTGGTCTGCGGGACCTCGTCGTTGTAGCCGGTGCTGCCGAGATCGGCCGCGGACACCGCGTCGACGACCTCCGCGCCGCGAGGGGCCACGTAGTAGAACTGCACCTGCGTGCCGTTGTCGCCGTCGGCCTGCTTGAGCGTGAGATCGACGCGCTGCTCGCCGTCCACGATCTTCGCCGAGTCGACCTTGCCGTCCTTCAGGAGGTCGAGACCCTCCTGCGTCGTGACCGGCCGGAAACCGGACATGGTGATCAGCGAGGAGCCGATCCACACCGCGACGATCGCCAGGACGACGTAGAGGATGGGACCCCGGAAGATGCGCTTCACGTTCATGCTTGTTGCGGGTGCGACACCCGGCGCCTTTCTGACGAGGAGATTGTGCCTGCCAGGCTACCTCCCGCACTCTGAGCGCCGCCCACGCGTTCGCCGTGGGCCGAACGGCCGCGGGCTGTGTTGTCCGGCGGGGATGCGGCGGGCCGCATCCCCGCGCGCGGTCGGCTTCGCGACGGGGTGCGTTCCGCAGAGCGGGTGCTGTCGGACTGCCGGGAAACGCTGGCACGCGTCGGCACCGTCCGGCGGGGATGCGGCGGGCCGCATCCCCGCGCGCGGTCGGCTCCACGAGATGGTGCGTTCCGCAGAGCGGGGTGCGTCGGACTGCCGGGAAACGCTGGCACGCGTTTCCCGGTCCGCGTCCTCTGCCTTGCGGGTGGAGGTCGCGGGGATCGGCGCTTCGGCAGTAGGGACGCGCCGTGAGAGCGCAGGAGTTGTCGCACTCGAGCTCGACAGCGACGACTACTGCGGTCTCGGGAAGGAGGCGAAGGTGTCCGAGCAGGACGCGCCGCGAGAACGCAGGAGTTGTCGCACTCGAGCTCGACAGCGACAACTACTGCGGTCTCGGTGGGGGGCGAAGGTGTCCGGGCGGGGCGCGCCGCGAGAACGCAGGAGTTGTCGCACTCGAGCTCGACAGCGACGACTACGGCGGTCTCGGAGGGGGCGAAGGTGTCCGGGCGGGGCGTGCCGCGACGAGGGGCAGCAGGCGCGGACGGACGGACGGGCCCGCCCGGCCCGCGTCAGGCCGACTCGAGGAGGGGCTCCGGGTCGCGGAGGACGGGCACGAGGCCACGGCGGCGGCGGGCGGCGGCCAGCACGGTCACGGCGAGCGCCCCGACCAGCCAGAGCACGAGCACCAGGACCGCGTGCGCGACTCCGATGCTGCCGCCGGCGATCAGCGAGCGGAACGCCTCCACCGTCCAGGTCAGCGGCAGCACTCCGTGGATCGCCTGGAAGAAGGCGGGAGCGGTCTCGACCGGGTAGGTGCCTCCGGCCGAGGACAGCTGCAGCACGATCATCAGCAGCGCCAGGAACCGGCCCGGGGCGTCCAGCAGCGCGATCAGCGCCTGGTTGATCGCCACGAAGGTGAGGCTCGTGAGCACGGCGATCCCGATCAGCCCGGGCAGGTTCGACGCCTCGACGCCCACTCCGAAGCGGATGACGAGCGCGGCCAGGACGCCCTGGGCGACCGCCATCAGCGCGCCGGGCAGGTAGCTGCGCAGCGCGATGACCCAGGCGGGACGGCGCGCGGCGAGGAGGCGGGAGCTGAGCGGGGCGCTCATCAGGTAGAAGGCGAGCGCGCCGACCCAGAGCGCGAGCGCCATGAAGTAGGGGGCGAGGCCGTAGCCGTAGGACGGCACGCGGTTCATCCGCTCGGCGTCGATCCCGACCGGGGCGGCCGCGACGGCGCTGAGCTCCTGAGCCTGCTCGCCGGTGTAGGTGGGCACGTCGTCCGCGCCGTCCGAGAGCTTCGTGTCGAGGGTGCGCGATCCGGAGGCGAGCGAGTCGATCCCGTCGGCGAGGTCCTGCGAACCGGTGGCCGCGTCGGCCGAGCCGGTCGCGGCGGTCTCGGCGCCGTCCGCGAGGTCCGAGGCGCCCGTCGCGAGGGCGGCCGTCCCGGAGGCGAGGTCGGAGGCGCCGGCGGCCGCGGAGGCGATGCCGCTGGTGAGCGGGCCGACCGCGCCGGAGAGGGTGTCCACTCCGCCGGCGACCTGCGCGGCTCCGCCGTCGAGGGTCGCGGCTCCCTGGGCGAGGGCCTGCGCACCGGTCTGCAGCTTCTGGGCGCCGTCGGCGGCGGAGGTCGCCCCGGTGGACAGAGCGGCGGTGCCGGTCGCGAGGTCGGCGGCTCCGCTCGAGACCGTGGCGGCACCGGCGGCGAGCGCCGTCAGTCCGCTGCCGTCGTCGCCGACGAGCGCGGTCGCGCCGGAGGCGAGCGTCTGCGCGCCCGCGTCCGCCGAGGCGGCTCCGCCCGCGAGAGCGGCCGCACCCTGCTCGAGGGCGGTCAGCTCGGCCACGCGCTGGGCGTCGGACAGCGAGTCGTACCGCGAGAGCAGGGAGGCGAGGCCGGAGTCGACTCCGGTCGCTCCGGTGGCGAGTTGCGGAGCGGCGGTCGCGAGCGCTCCCGCGCCGGTCGCGAGCTGCTGGGCTCCTGCGAGGGCCTTCCCCGCTCCGTCGGAGAGGGAGGCGGACCCGGTGGCCAGCGCCTCGGCGCCGGACGCCGCCGAGGACGCGCCGTCCTTCAGGGTCGACGTCCCCGCGGCGAGGTCGGTGGCGCCCGAGGCGAGCGACGCCGCTCCGCCGTCGAGCTGCTGGGCGCCGTCGGCGACCGTGCGGGCTCCCGTGTCGAGCGCCGCCGCCTGGTCGGGCAGCTGCCCGGTCCCGCTCGCGATCCGCTGGAGTCCCGACGAGAGGTCGGACGCTCCGGAGGCCGCGCTCCCCGCGCCCGAGCGGAGGGAGTCGGCGCCGGTCGCCATTTGCGCGGTGCCGTCCTGCAGCTGCGCGAGCCCGACGACCAGCTCGGAGGAGCCGGACGCGGCGGTCCCGGCGCCGTCCGCCAGCTGAGCGGCGCCGTCGGCCGCCTGCTCGAGGCTCGAGTGCACATCGGTGAAGCCGAGGTAGACGTTCTCGAGGTAGGTCGCGCCGACCTTCTCCTCCAGCGTCTTCGTCACGGTGGTGCCGATGGTGGAGGCGATGTTGCCGACGATCAGGTTGGCCGCGTCGTTCGTCTCGATCGACAGCTTCGCCTGCACGGCCGCGGCGGGGTCGTCGCCGCCGACGGAGGCGACGTCGGCCGAGAAGCCGGCCGGCACCGTCAGGACGGCGAGGACGTCGCCGGAGGCGAGCTCGCGGGACGCCTCGTCGGCACCGGTCGCCGTCCAGGCGAAGTCCGAGCCGGAGGTGTCGGTGGTGAGCTGCTCGGTCAGGTCGTCGCCGAGGGCGAGCGCGGAGCCGTCCGAGGCGGTCGCGCCGGTGTCCTCGTTGACGATCGCGGCGGGCACCGTGTCGAGGTGGTGCGTGGGATCGAGGTTGGCCGAGGTCAGCAGTCCCGCGTAGATCAGCGGGATGAGCGCGATCGCGGCGAAGACGACGACGAGGCGCGGGTTCACGGCGCGCAGGGCGCCGCGGAGCGGGGAGGTGGTCATGGTCCTTCTACTTCGTGGAGTGCAGGGCGGCGAGCCGCGGCGAGGCGACTCCGGTGACGAGGAGCTCGGCGATGTCGGCGGAGGCCGAGGCCGCGGGACGGCGGGCGTCGCCGTCGAGGAGCCAGCCGACGACAAGCCAGGTGGTGCCGGCGGCGAGGAGGACGGCGAAGCGCTCGACGCGGGCATGGTCGCCGCCGCCCGATCCGCGCTCGGCGAGGGGCGAGAAGGCGAGGAGCCGCTGCGCGAGGAACGCGACGACCGACTCCTGCACGGCGCGGGCCGTGCCTCCGCTCAGCACGCGGCGGTAGAAGTCGGCGTGCACGAGCAGGCCCTCGAGGAGCCCGCGGACGATGCGGGGGACCGCGCCCTCCCAGTCGGCGGGGGCGGTGCCGGGAGCGACGTCGCCGAACAGCGCGTGCATCCGCTCCACCGCGGCGGCCTCGATCAGGGACGGCACATCGCCGAAGTGCTGGTAGAACGTGGGGCGGCTGACGCCCGCGGCGCCGCAGAGCTCCGTGATGGAGGGCTGGTCGTCGCCCGGGCGGTCGAGTGCCGTCGTGATCGCGGTGAGCAGGAGCTCGCGCGAGCGGGTGAGCCGCGGATCGGTCACGGGGTCCTTCTTCCCGGCGCGAGGAGCGCCTTCTTTACGTCCGTCAGATAACTTACAACCGTAAAGAAGAGCGCGCAAGCGTCAGGAGGAGGGCGGCTCCGGGAGCAGCGTCGCGATGGCGGACGTGTCGACGATCACCGAGTCGTGCGGAGTCAGTCCAGGGCTCCGGGGCGTCGGCACCGGCAGGCGCACGAGCAGGGCGCCCGGATCCACGCCGAAGCGCCCGGAGCGGGTGCGGCCGACCGGATCGCCGTCCAGCTCGGCGAGCACCGGCTGGTCGAGCTCGAACGAGAACTCGCGGCCGGGCCACTGCCGGAGCGAGGCGAGCCCGTTGCGGTTGCCGGTCGCGACATCCAGCGCGAGGCCGAAGCGCCGACGCAGCAGCACCAGCTCCAGGTCGCCGTCGTCGAGCACCGCGCCCGCGGCCAGCTCGATGTTCGCCACCACGGAGCTGCAGTTGCAGGCCAGCACCATGAAGCAGCGCTGCGGAGGCTCCTCCGCGCCGTCGATCGTGAGGGTCACCTCGAATCCGGCCTTGAACATCGCCGGCGCCCCCGCCGCGAAGTAGGCGCCCCAGCCCACCCGCTTCTTCAGCTCCTCGTCCGTCTTGTCCATGATCTCGGCGTCCAGGCCCACCCCGCCCATCACCATGAACACCCGCTCCTCGCCGTCGTCGAACGCGGCCGTGCCCACGTCGATGGCGCGGTCCTGCCCGAGCAGGGCGATCTCCACCGCCTCGGGTAGCGAGCCGAGCGGGATCCCGAGGTTCCGCGCGAGGAGGTTGCCGGTGCCGCTGGGCAGCAGGCCGTAGGGGACGCCGGTCCCGCGCAGCACCGTGGCGACGGCGCGGACGGTGCCGTCGCCGCCCATCGAGCAGACCAGGTCCGGGCCCGCCTCGAGTGCGGCGCGGGCCGCGGCGGCACCGGAGTCGCCCGGGCTGGTCTCGAACCAGAGCGGCTCGTTCCAGCCGTGGCGGCGCGCGATCGTCGCGACCAGGTCCTCCGCGGCGCCGACGTCGTCGAACTTGCTCGGGTTGATCACGACGGCGACGGTGCGCTTCTCGGGTGCCTTCACCCCGTCAGTCTGACGGCACCGGCGACCGGTCCAGTCGCGCTGACGCCTCCAGGGCGAGCACGGCGCCGATCTCGGCCGAGAGCGTGGCGGGCAGCGACGGAGGCGCGTCCCAGCGGGGCCCGGCCAGCAGCACCCCGCGGCGGACGCTCGAGCTCTGCAGTGCGGCGACGCTGCCGGCGACGAAGCCGCGGACGCGAGCCGCCACCGCGGGCGCCACTCCGGCCGTCGTGGCGAGGTCGACGAGGTGCCGGTAGGCGATGCCGCCGAACAGGGCGCCGTCCCCCGATCCCTGGTCGACGAAGACGCCGTCGGGGGCGAGCCGGTCCAGCAGGTCCTCGGCCGTGCGGGAGGCGTGGGCGACCAGGCGGGGGTCGGGCCGCAGGCGGTGCAGGGCGAGCGCCGCGCCGACGTAGACGGCGTGGTTGTAGCTGAAGGCCCAGTCGTCGCGGGCGGAGCTGCCCTCGCGGCCGATGCCATCGGCGACGAAGCCGGTGTCGTCGTCGCGGAGGCGCACGTGCATCCAGTCGAGGGCGGCGCGCGAGAGCTCCTCCCGGCCGTCCGGTCGCAGCCGCTCCAGGCGCGCGCCGAGGATCGCGAACGGGCCGTTCGCGGGCGCGTTCTTGTAGTCCAGCTGCCGGCGGCGCCAGGCGAGGCTCGCCCCGTGGCGGAGGTTCCAGCCCTTCGCGACGGCGAAGCGCCACAGGCGGTCGGCCCGGTCGAGGAAGCGCGGGTCGCCGGAGGCCTCCCCGAGGCGGGCGAGCGCGCCACCGAGCCACATCATGTCGTCGAAGTAGCCGTTGACCAGGCGCCCGCCGTTGCGGAGGCGGATCGCGCGATGGATCCGCCGGGCCCGCTCCAGGTGCGCCTCGTCGCCCGTGCGCTCGAAGGCGTCGACGGCCGCGTCGATCGCGTGCGCGAGCCACCAGTAGTTGAACTCGAGGTCGGCCCGCAGCGAGGTCGGGTAGCTCATGTGGTAGCCCAGCAGCGGCACCGCGAAGAGCCGCTCGAGGCTCTCCTGCGCGGTGTCCGCGGGGCTACTCGTAGACGTGCGGGGCGAGGACGGCGACATCGCGGAGGTTGCGGTAGCGCTCGGCGTAGTCGAGCCCGTATCCGATCACGAACTCGTTCGGGATGTCGAAGCCGACGTAGGCCACGTCGACCTCGACCTTGGCGGCCGCGGGCTTGCGGAACAGCGCGCAGATCTCGACGGACTCGGCGCCGCGGCTGCGGAGGTTGCCCTGCAGCCACGAGAGCGTGAGGCCGGAGTCGATGATGTCCTCGACGATCAGCACCTTGCGGTTCGTGATGTCGGAGTCGAGGTCCTTCAGGATCCGCACGACGCCGGAGGACTTGGTGCCGCTCCCGTAGGACGAGACGGCCATCCAGTCCATGACGATGTCGAGCTTGAGCTCGCGGGCCAGATCGGCCATCACCATCACGGCGCCGCGCAGCACCCCGACGATGAGCAGGTTCTCGCCCGCGTAGTCGCGCTCGATCGCGCGGGCCAGGGCGCGGATCCGCTCGTGGATCTCGGCCTCGGTGTAGAGGACCTCGGTGATGTCGTCGGCGATGTCGGCTGCTTCCACCCGGCCACTCTACGGGTGCCCGGCCCCCGTCTCCCCTCCGCGAGACTCCGCTCCTGTACACCTCCGCCGGCGAGTCGCGTGCCGGAGCGGCATCTCGCGGGGAGGGGTCGGGCGTCGCGCGGGGACCGGGGGTCGCGGGAACGGGTCAGGAGGCCGCGGGCGCGAAGACGAGGGTGGTGCCGCGGCGGGTGGCGAGGACGCCGGGGAGGTCGACGCCCTTCTGGCCGTGCCAGTCGGTGACGAGCGCGGCGACCGCCAGCGTCTGCGAGCGCGAGAGCGCGACTCCGAACTCGTTCGCCACGACCAGGCGGATGATCCGCTGCCGCAGCGCCGGCGGGTCCGCCGCGAGCCCGCGCGCGTCGACCGTGACGTGCCCCGCCTCGTCCTGGCCCACCAGCTCGAGCGCCCAGTCGAGGGCGAGCGCGTCGAGCGCGTCCCCGTCCTCCCGCAGCTGCTCGGCCGTGCGCGCCAGAGCCT
The DNA here is from genome assembly GCF_002931415.1 of Rathayibacter sp. AY1E8. Classification (NCBI taxonomy): domain Bacteria; kingdom Bacillati; phylum Actinomycetota; class Actinomycetes; order Micrococcales; family Microbacteriaceae; genus Rathayibacter; species Rathayibacter sp. AY1E8. The sequence continues at coordinate 68,502 of NZ_PSVI01000006.1, read as the reverse complement.
GGGCCACTCCCGGCCCCAGCTCGTCCTCCAGCACGGGCAGCACGCGGTTCCGCACCCGGACCCGCGAGTAGCGGGGGTCGTCGTTGTGCGGGTCGTCCCACGGCACGAGCCCCTGGTCGGAGCAGGCGAGGCGGGTCGTCTCGCGCCGCAGGCCCAGGAGCGGCCGCCTCAGCGGCCCGCTGACCGGCGCCATCCCGTGCAGCGAGGCCGCACCGGCTCCGCGGGCGAGCCCCAGCAGCACCGTCTCGGCCTGGTCGTCGAGGGTGTGGCCCAGGAGGATCGCGGCGGCGCCCGTCGCGGTCAGCGCGTCGTCGAAGGCGCGGTAGCGCGCGCTGCGGGCGGCCGCCTCCGGACCGCCCTCGGCGGACACCGTCACCACCTCGCGCAGCACCGGCGCGAGCCCCAGCCCGTGCGCCTGCTCCGCGGCCCGCCGCGCGACCTCCGCCGACGCCTCCTGCAGCCCGTGGTCGACGATCACCGCGCCGGCCCGCCTCCCGCCCCGCGGGGCCTCGAAGCCGACCGCCGCCGCGAGCGCGAGCGAGTCCGCTCCCCCGCTCAGCGCGACCAGCACGAGCGCTCCGGGGTCGAGCCCGTCGAGGCTCTCGCGCACCGCCCGCCGCAGATCGGCGACGGCGGGGGTCAGGCGGGGGCGATCGGGCACATCAAGTAACGTAATGCCAGCGATCCGCCCCTCCCGCGCGCGCACCCGCGCGAGCGTTCCGGAGGCCGATCCGTCCGCCGATGCGCCGCTCACGGCGCCACCGACTCAAGGAGAGAGCATGGCCGCATACGACGTCGTCGTCGAGATCCCCAAGGGGAGCCGCAACAAGTACGAGGTCGACCACGAGACCGGTCGCGTCTACCTCGACCGCGTGCTCTTCACCTCCTTCGTCTACCCGACGGACTACGGGTACTTCGAGAACACCCTCGGCCTCGACGGCGACCCCGTCGACGCGCTGGTGCTGCTCGAGTACCCCGTCTTCCCGGGCGTGGGCGTCTCCGTCCGCCCGGTCGGCGTGCTCAACATGAGCGACGAGGCCGGCTCCGACGCGAAGGTGATCGTGGTCCCCGCGAAGGACCCGCGCTGGCAGCACATCCAGGACATCGGCGACGTCCCGGAGCAGACGAAGAACGAGATCAAGCACTTCTTCGAGCGCTACAAGGACCTCGAGCCCGGCAAGTGGGTCAAGGTCGACGCGTGGGGCGACGCCGCCGAGGCGGAGCAGATCGTCCAGGACGGCATCAAGAAGCTGGCCGAAGAGGGTCACTGACCCCTCGCATCAACGAAGGAACCCCCTCCCGTCGTCTCGACAGGAGGGGGTTCTCTCGTTGTGCGGTGCGGCCGCGGCTCAGGCGGCCGGGCGGCCGACCATGCCGGCGGGCGTGCCCCAGGTGTTCCAGATGCGCACGGGCTTGCCGTAGTCGGCGGCCTCGATGATCTGGTTGTTCCCGAGGTAGATGGCCACGTGGTAGTAGTCTCCGCCGCCGCCCCAGAAGATCAGGTCGCCGCGCTGGCGCTGGCTGTAGGGGACGAGCTTGCCGGCGCCGGCCATAGTGTTGTACTGGTTCGTCGCCGAGTGGGTGCCGATGTAGATGCCCGAGGACGCGTACGAGGCCTTGGTGAGGCCGGAGCAGTCCCACTGGTCCGGGCCCATGCCGCCGAGGACGTACTCCTCGCCGAGCTGAGCCATCGCGTACGAGATCGCGTTCTCGACGGCGCCGCTGGTCGGCACCAGGACCGGAGCGGTCACCGGCTGCGGGAGCGGCTGAGCCGCCGGCTGGGCGATCGGCTGAGCAGCGGGCTGGGCCGGAGCCGGAGCCGGAGCCGGCTGCTGCTGCGCGGGCTGCGGAGCGGCGGGCTGCGGGAGGGACGCGGTCTGACGCGACGGGGCGGCGGTGTCGGCCTGCGCCGAGGACTGCTGCTGGGCGGAGCGGGCGGTGGACTGCGCCTGAGCGGCGGCCTCCGCCTCGGCCTGCGCCTGGGCGGCGGCCTCGTCGGCCTGGCGCTTCTGCTCGCCCGCGAGGTACTGGGTCTCGGCCTCGACCGAGGAGTCCTTCAGCAGCGCGAGCTGGGCGACCAGCTCCTGCGACTTCTCCTCCTGCGCCGAGAGCGACGCGCGGGCCGACTCGGCGGCGGCGTCGGCGTCCTTGCGGGCGGCGTCGGCCTCGTCCGAGAGCGCCTGGTGCTCGGTGACGGCGCGGTCGGCCTGGTCGCCGAGCGACTCCGCGTTCTGCTTGTCGGCGAGGGCGTCGGCGTAGACCTTCTGCGACTGCTCCGAGAGCTGCGACATCGCGCCGAGCTGGTAGAGCAGGTCGCCCGCGTCCTTGCCCTTGGCCACGAGGCTGGCGGAGAGGTCGCCGCCGGCGGCGCGAGAGAGGTGCGCGGCCAGCAGGCCGGCGCGCATCTTCGAGGTCTGGGCCTTGGCGGAGGCGGTGGTCGCCTTCTCCTCGAGGTCGGCGACGGCCTTCGCAGCGGCGTCGAGCGCCTCCTTGGCCTGGCGCCAGGCCTCGGCCTTCTTCATCGCGGTGATCGACTTCTCGTCGACCGCGGTCTGCAGGCTCGCGATGAGGCCGGTGATCGAGTCGATCTCGGCCTGCTTGCTCGCCTCGTCCTTCTTGGCGTTCTGCACGTCGTCCCACGAGGGGTACTTCGCGTCGTCGGCGAGGGCCGGGGTGATGCCGAGGGACGCGGTGACCGCCGTGACCGCGAAGGCGGCGGAGATGACGAGCGGGAGGCGGCCCTTCCAGGCGCGCTCCCGGGGTGCCGGGGTGAAGGTGCGTGCGGTCGTCTGTGCGTCAGCCAAGGGTGACTCCTCGTTGGGCCATGAAAGGTTGGGCGTCGACGGCGGAGCCGTTGACGCGGGTCTCGAAGTGCAGGTGGCAGCCGGTGGAGGCGCCGGTCGAGCCGACGGCGGCGATCTGCTCGCCCGCCTGGACCTGCTGGCCGACGCGGACGAAGATCCCGCCGGACATGATGTGGGCGTAGCCGGTGCTGATGCCGCTGCCATGGTCGATCAGCACCCAGTTGCCGTAGGTGCCGTTGGGGCCCGCGTAGGAGACGGTGCCGCTGTGCGCCGCGAAGATCGGGATGCCGCAGCCGCCCGCGAGGTCGGTGCCGCGGTGGTACGAGCCGGAGGATCCTCCGCCGGTCGAGATGCTGTCGCGCGGGCCGAAGGTGCCGGTGATGCGGCCCCCGGCGGGGCGGACCCAGCCGGAGTCGCTGACGGCGCTGGAGCCGCCGCCGCCCGAGGGGGCGACGTACCCGCCGCCGCTGCCGCCGCTGGACGCGGCTGCGGCCCGGGCGGCCTCGCGGCGCGCGGCCTCGGCCTGGGCGGCGGCCTGACGGGCGGCCTCCTCCTCGGCGAGCTTCCGGAGGCGCTCGGCCTCGCGGGCGGCGACGCCGGCCTCGTACTCGGCCACGGTCTTCGACTCGGTGTCGCGGAGCGCGGCGAGCTGCTGCTCGAGCACGACGCTCTGCTCCTGCTGCTCGGCGAGCGCGGCCTCGGACGCCTCCTGGGCGGCGGTCGCCTCGGCCAGCTTCTGCTCGGCGGCGACGCGGAGGCGCTCGCGCTCCGTCTGCGCGACCTCGGCCTGGTCGGCGAGGGACGACGCGGTGTTCCGGGCGGTGCTGGCCTGCTCGTAGATCGCGGAGGAGCGCTCGACCAGCTTGGTCATGCTCCCGATCTTCGACAGCAGCTGGTCGGCCTGGCCGGCCTTCTGGTCGAGGAAGATGTTGACGGACAGGTCGGTGCCGGTGCTGCGGTAGAGCTGCGCGGCGAGCAGGCCCGCCTGCTGCGAGGCCTTGTCGGCCTCCTCGGCGCTGGCGGCGGCCCGGTCCTCGAGCTTCTTCGACTGGTCCGAGGCCTCGTCGAACGCCTGCTGAGCGGCGAAGTGCTCGTCGCCGCGCTGCTGCGCGAGCTGCTGAGCGGAGGCGACCTCGCTCTGGAGGTCGCCGATCAGGGACGTGATCCGGTCGACCTGAGCGGCCGCGGCGGCGGTGTCGCCCTTCGCCGCCTCGACGTCGGCCCACGACGGGTACTCGACCGCCTGGGCGGGAGTGGCGACGAGCAGGCCGGCGACGAGCGCGACGACGGCGGAGGCCAGGGCAGCACCTCGGAGTCGCCCGAGTCGCGGCGCGCCGGGGAGGCGGGCGGGACGCGGACGGCGCAGGGAGTGGGGCATGGGACCTCGGGGATAGGGGGCCCTCCCTCCGCGGCGGTGCGGCTCCGGCGCGCGGGTGGGGGGAAGAGCGATTCCGCCCCACCCTAACCGCGGCCCTGCCCGATCTCCTAGACCCGGGTCAACCCCGGACGGGGTGCACGCCGCCTGCGGAACCGTCGATTTTGCATCCTGCGCCGCGGCCCCCTATGCTTGCGTGTCGGTAGTCATGGGGGGTCGGCCGCAGGGTCGCCCCGCGAGTCTCCGGCCCCATCGTTTAGTGGCCTAGGACACCGCCCTTTCACGGCGGCAGCACGGGTTCGAATCCCGTTGGGGTCACGGATGGGTCGGTACTACCAGCACCAACAGAAGTACCAGCACCACCGGAAAGTGCACCGGCTCGAGAGGGTCGTGGCGTGAAAATAGAACAGCCTCGAAGGCAGTATGCTTGTCTTCGCAACGAGGCCCTGTAGCGCAGTTGGTTAGCGTGCCGCCCTGTCACGGCGGAGGTCGCGGGTTCAAGTCCCGTCAGGGTCGCAAAGAGGCCCTTCCGAGAGGAAGGGCCTTTTTCAGGAGATCACCTCTCCAGCGACATCACGTCGCAACGGCTCTGTAGCTCAGTTGGTAGAGCGCACGACTGAAAATCGTGAGGTCACGGGATCGACGCCCGTCGGAGCCACTGGAACCCTCGCCTAGCTTCTACATGGCGGGGGTTTCTTCGTACCCGGAGGTCCCCGCCGCCGCGATCCGCGACGTGCGCCCGTCCTGCCGATCCGGACCCGCCGAGCAGTGACTGCGGCCCGGATCCCGTCCAGGCGGTCTGCTTAGGCTGGCCCGGCCATGCAACCCGACGCCTTCCCGCCGCCCGATCCCGCGACGCTCGCGGCCGACTCCGCTGCGACGACGTCGTGGCCGGCCGAGCCCCTCCCCTCGGTCCACGCGCCCTACTCCTCCCTCCTCTACCTGCCCGATCCTCGGGTCCGCTGGGGCCTGCCGACCGCCGTGCTCACGATCGTCGGGATCGTCCTGCCGCTGGCCGTGCTCATCCTGCTGTTCGGGTTCGGCGTGCTCCCCTACTCCGCCGGACTCGCCTTCGCGGGGGCGCTCGCGAGCTATCTCGTCGCGCTGATCGTCCCGTTCGCGGCGTCTCGGCTGCGCGGGCTGGGCACGATGGCGGCCGACTTCGGGCTGCGGTTCCGCTGGATCGACGTGCCCATCGGGATCGGGCTCGGCATCGCGGTGCGCGTCGTGATCCTGTTCGTGCTCGCCGCGTTCGCTCCGCTCCTCCAGGACGCGCAGGGGAACCTCGACATCGACCCCGATCCGCTGTGGTTCGTGCTGAGCTCGGTCCTCATCCCCGTCGTCGTCGCGCCGCTGGTCGAGGAGGTCCTCTGCCGCGGCGTCGTGATGCGCGCGGTGCGGAACCGGATGCTCCGGGGCTCCGCGGAGTCGGCGCCCACCCGCGGCCGCCGCGTCTGGGCGATGGTGTTCAGCATCCTGGCGTCCACGGCGGTCTTCGCCCTGCTGCACGGGCACCAGATGGTGAACCCGGCGACGATCGTGACGCTCGGCGTGACGACGGTCACCGCGGGACTCGCGCACGGCTGGATCGCGACGATCACCGGGCGGCTCGGAGCGGCGATCGTCTCGCACGCGACGCTGAACGGCTCCGCGGTGCTGCTGCTGGCGCTGCTGCCGCTGCTGACTCCGTAGGGGGATCTCGAGACGCCCGCTGCGCGGGCCGCTCGATCGGCAGGAGTCGGGGCGGCCCGATCGGGGGCGTGGGCGGCGCGTCAGACGTCGTAGGTGCGCGCCCCGGGCAGCGGGCCGCGGACGTGGCGGTGGAGGCGCTCCATGTCGGCGTCGAGGGTGGCGGCGGTGCGGGCCGCGTCGGCGAGGCCGTCGAGGAGCTCCTGCGGGACCTGGCGGTCGTACTTGTAGTAGATCTTGTGCTCCAGGCTCGCCCAGAAGTCCATCGCGATGGTCCGGAACTGCACCTCGACGCAGACGTCGACCGATCCGCCGGAGAGGAACACAGGCACCTCGACGATCGCGTGCAGGCTCTTGTAGCCGTTCTCCTTCGGCTCGGCGATGTAGTCCTTCACCTCGAGCACCGTCACGTCGGACTGCGAGGTGAGCAGGTCGAAGACGCGGTAGACGTCCGAGACGAAGCTGCAGGTGATCCGCACGCCGGCGATGTCGGTGATCGCGTCGGCGATGCCCTCGAAGGTCGTCTCGCAGCCCTTGCGCTCGATCTTCTCGATCAGGCTGTCGGCCGACTTGAGCCGGCTCGTGACGTGCTCGATCGGGTTGTACTCCTGCAGCTCGCGGAACTCCTCCTGCAGGATCGACACCTTCGTGACGATCTCGTCCATCCCGAACTTGTACTGGAGCATGAAGCGCGCGAAGTCGTCGCGCAGGGCGCGGATCTCGGCGACGGTGGTGGCGTCGAGCGCTTCGGCGACGGCATCCGTCAGCGGAGGGACGGCGTGCGCGGGTTCGGGGATGCGGGATTCCACAGTCGGACACCCTACGCGCGGAGTCGTTCGAGACCGGTGGGAGGCGCCCGGCCTAGCCTGGGAGCGTGATCACCGAGCCCCGCCCGCTGCGCTTCTGCGCGTTCGTCATGAACACCGCCTCCCACATCCAGCACGGCCTCTGGCGCCACCCCGACGCCCGGCAGCACGAGTTCGACGACGTGCAGCTCTGGATCGACCTCGCCCGGACGCTGGAGCGCGGCCGCTTCGACGCGATGTTCTTCGCCGACGTGGCGGGGCTCTACGGTCCGGCGGACGGCGACTGGGACGTCAACGCCCGCGAGGGGCTGCAGCTGCCCAGCAACGACCCGTCCGTGCTGCTCTCGGCCCTGGCGGTGAGCACCGAGCACCTCGGCTTCGCGTTCACGAGCTCGGTGCTGCAGTCGCATCCGTTCGACTTCGCCCGGAAGGTCTCGACCCTCGACCACCTCTCGAAGGGGCGGATCGCCTGGAACATCGTCACCAGCGCCCTCGACGGCGCGGCCCGCAACTTCGGCTACGACCGGCTCGAGGAGCACGACGAGCGCTACGCCTGGGCGCAGGAATACCTCGACGTGGTCTACAAGCTGTGGGAGGGCTCGTGGGACGACGGTGCGCTCCTGCGCGACAAGAGCGGCTCCTTCGCCGACCCGGCGCGCATCCACCGCATCGACCACGTCGGGAAGCGCTACCGCGTGCAGGGGCCGCACCTCTCGGCTCCGTCGCCCCAGCGCACGCCCGTGCTCTTCCAGGCCGGCTCCTCCCCCGCGGGCCGGCGCTTCGCCGCGCGGAACGCGGAGGCGCAGTTCGTGTTCTCGGGGTCGCCGGAGAAGACCCGCGAGCTGATCGAGGACACGCGGGCCCTCGCCGCGGCGGCCGGTCGCGGAGCGGGAGCACCCTCCTTCTACCTGGGGCTCTCCTTCATCACCGGCGACACGGAGGAGGAGGCGCGACGCGCTGAGCGCGAGATCGACGAGTACCTCTCCTCCGACGCCTTTCTCGTGCACTCGAACCTCGGCTTCGACCCGGCGACGGGCGAGAAGCTCGACCCCGACCTGCCGCTCTCGGCGATCGAGACCTACGCCGGCCAGAGCCACCTGCAGTGGATCCGCGACGCCTCCCCCGACCGCGAGCCGACCGTCCGCGACCTGGCCCGGCTCTCGGCGAAGCTGCGCGGACGGGTCGTCGGCACTCCCGAGCAGATCGCCGACCACCTGGCGGGCTGGCGCGACGCGGGGATCGACGGGATCAACGTCGTCAACTGGATCCTGCCCGGCAGCTACGAGGAGTTCGTCGACCGGGTGATGCCGGTGCTCCAGGAGCGGGGCCTCGCGCAGACCGAGTACGCCGAGGGGACGCTGCGCCGCAAGCTGTTCGGGACGGACGAGCTGCCGGCGACGCACCCGGCGCGGGCGTACCGCGGGGCGTTCGCGGGCTGAGCCGTCGCGGGCCGGGCTCTGCGCGTCCACTGCCCCTGCACCGGCTGCCCGCCCCGCCCCGCGCTCTCCGCCGAGCGGGGGACGCGAGGGCGGGCGCGGCTCCGTAGCGTCGAGGGATGATCCAGACCTGGGGAGTCCTGACCGCGCTGTACGGAGTCGTCGTGACGGCGGTCGCGGTGCTCGCGATCGTCCTGCTGGTGCTGCTGTGCCGCCTGGTGCTCGCCGCGCGCGAGAACCTGCAGGCCTCGACGCGGCTGCGCGAGCTGCAGATCGAGCGGATGCTTCTCGAGGACGAGTAGCGGACGCGCGTCGCCGGCCGCGACCAGGTCTCCTCAGCGAGGAGCACTCGCGGCCGACGACGCGCGGTCCGGTCAGGGCAGAGCGGGTCGCGCCTCCGGGCGGGGCGCCCGCGGGATGAGCAGGCCGAGGGCGACGGCGACCAGCGCTCCGATCGCGCCGATCACGAACGTGGTCTCGAAGCCCTGCGAGCTCGGCAGCTGCACGTCGCCGACGGACACGGTCAGCTGCGCGAGCACGCCCGCGGTCACGGCGGAGGAGAGCGTCGTGCCGAGGGTGCGCATCAGCGAGTTCAGCCCGTTCGCGGCGGCGGTCTCCGAGGCGGGGACGGCGTGCATGATGAGCGTCGGCATCGCGGCGTAGGCGAGGCCCAGGCCGACGCCGATGAGGGCGTTGATCACCAGGATCTGCCACACCTCGCCGCCGAACGGGAGGATCAGCAGGTACGAGACCGCGATCAGCCCGGAGCCGGCGATCAGCACGAGCCGCGGCCCGGACTGCGCCGAGAGGCGGGCGGCGAGCGGGGACGTCGCCATCATCGCCAGGCCCGAGGGCGCGAGCACAAGGCTCGCCACGATCAGGCTCAGGCCGAAGCCGACGCCCGACGCGGCCGGCAGCTCGAGGCGCTGCGGCAGCGTGATCTGGGCGCCGAAGAACGCGAAGCCGACCGCCACCGAGGCGAGGTTGGTGAAGAGCACGGCGGGGCGGGCGGCCACCCGGAGGTCGACGAGCGGGCTCTCCTGCCGCAGCTCGTACCAGCCCCAGAGGAGCAGGACGGCGATGCCGCCGAGGCCGGAGCCCAGGATCGCGGGACTGGTCCAGCCGGAGTCGTTGCCGCGCGAGACGGCGATCAGCACGCCGCTCAGTCCGAGGGCGAGGCCGATCGTGCCGACCACGTCGAAGGTGCCCGGCGAGCGCAGCGTCGACACCGGCACGACCAGGAGGACGAGGACGATGTCGAGGACACCGAGGCCCGCGGACATCCAGAACAGGACGTGCCAGTCGGTGTTCTGCGCGATGAGGGCGCTGAGCGGCAGGCCGAGCGCGCCGCCGATGCCGAGGGTCGCGCTGACCAGGGCGATCGCACCGGGGAGCCGGTCGCGGTGGAGGGTGTCGCGGAGGATCGAGATGCCGAGCGGGATGACGCCCATCACCGCGCCCTGGAGGGCCCGGCCCACGACCAGCGTCCACACGTCCCCCGCGAAGGCGCACACGATCGAGCCGATCACGAGCACGACCAGCGCGGCCACGGCCATCCGCCGCTTGCCGTAGAGGTCGCCGAGGCGGCCGGAGACCGGGGTGAGGATGCAGGCGCTGAGCAGCGTCGCGGTGATCACCCACGCGGTCTCGGTGCGGTCGGCGCCGAGCAGCGTCGGCAGCTCGGACTGGATCGGGACGACCAGCGTCTGCATGAAGGAGGCGCTCATCCCCGCGAAGGCGAGGACGGCGGTGATGAGGCGCGGGTCCGGCGAGCGGGTCAGGGAGCGTCTGTCGGAGTCGGGCACGGATGTCCTTCGTGTCGGCGGCGGACGCGCACCCGGACCGCGGCGGCGGGCGGGCCGTCGTCGGCGGGATCGTATCGCTCGGCTCTGCTTTCGACCGGCTCGGGGCTCAACAGCGCGGGCCGCCGCTTTGTTCCCTCCTCCTCCTTCCCGCGCGCGTCGGGCAGGACGAGGATGGGCGGATGATCGACATCGAGAGCTGGATCGCCCGCTACGAGAAGGCCTGGGCCACGGACGACGCGGCCGATGTGGCCGCATTGTTCACCGAGGACGCCGAGTACTTCACGGCGCCGCACCGCGACGCGATCACTCCGCGCGACGCGATCGTGGAGTGGTGGCTGGCGGAGGAGGAGCCCGCCGACCCGACCTTCGCGTGGGGCCTGGTCGCGCTGACGGAGGAGACCGCCGTGGTGGAGGCGCGCACCGTCTATCCGGGCGACCGCACCTACCTGAACCTCTGGGTCATCCGCTTCGCCCCCGACGGGCGGGCGCGCTCGTTCACCGAGTGGTACATGGAGGAGCCGGCCGACTCCGTGTCCTGACCCGCGCGGGTCCTCATCGAGCGGCGAGGAGCGCTCAGCGGCGCCCGGTCAGAGCTGCGCGGCCGAGAAGGTGTCGCAGTCGATGGCGTCGCCCTCGAAGCCGGCCTGGAACCAGCGCTGGCGCTGCTCGGCCGAGCCGTGCGTCCACCCCTCCGGATCGACGGTGCCGGTGGCCTGCTCCTGGATGCGGTCGTCGCCGACGGCGGCCGCGGCGCCGAGCGCGTCCTGGTACTCCTGCGCCGTCACCGGCTTGAGGTAGGGCGTGCCGGTCTCGTCGGGCACCGTCGAGGCGTCGCCCACCCAGGCGCCGGCGAAGCAGTCGGCCTGCAGCTCGAGGCGCACCGAGTCCGACTCGGGGCCGGTGCCGGAGCGGTCCGCCGACTCCATCGCGCCGGTCAGGTTCTGGATGTGGTGGCCCCACTCGTGGGCGAGGATGTACATCTGCGCGAGCGATCCGCCCGAGGTGTCGAACCGGGTGCGCAGCTCGTCGAAGAAGTCGGTGTCGAGGTAGATCGTCCGGTCCGGCGGGCAGTAGAACGGGCCGACCGCGGCGGTCGCGCTCCCGCAGCCGGTGGTGGTGCTGTCCTCGAACAGGTCGACGCCGGTCGGGGTCGTGTAGGCGACTCCGAGGGTCGGCGTCTGCTCGCCCCAGTAGCGGTCGAGCGACTCGGCCGCACCCTCGAGGCGGCAGTCGACCTGCGTGTTCGCGTCGGCGCCGCTGTCGCAGGCCACCGCGGTGGAGGTGACGCCCTCCGGCGAGGACCCGCCTCCGCCGAACACCTCGCCGAGGCCCGAGAGGTTCACGCCGAGCAGCTGCGAGAGCAGCGCGAGCACGACCACGCCCACCGCGCCCCCGCCGACGGCGATGCCCGTGGTGCGGCCGCGGCGGCGGACCTTGCCGCCGCTGAGCTGGGAGTCGTCGTTGAAGGTCATGCCGACGAAGCTAGCGCTCCGCGGACGGGCTCCGCTCGGGCTTGCGGTCAGCCCCAGCGCGACTCGCTGGCCGAGCGGATGATCTCGAGCAGCGCCTCGCGCAGGGGGCCGTGCTCGAGCGAGCCCGGGAACATGTCGACCTCGAGGCGGTGCGCCCGGCGCCAGGCTTCGCCGCCCGCGTCGGTGAGCGCGACGAGCTGCCGGCGGCGGTCCGACGGATCCGTGGTGCGCGAGACGTGGCCCTCGCGCTCGAGGCGCTCGATGGTGCGCGACATGGTCTGCACCTCGACGTGGGCCGCGGCGGCCAGCTCCTTCTGCGCGACGGGACCCGCCTGCAGGAGGTGCAGCACGATCAGGCCGGCGTGGGTGAGGCCGATCTCGGCGAGGGCGCCGTGCCAGGCGTGCTCGACCATCCGGGAGGCGGTGGAGAGCAGCCGGCCGGTGGGCCAGTCCTCCATCCCGGAGGCGTCGTCCGCGCGCATCTGATTAGGGTAGACCCGCTCCCGGGACACGACGGCACCGGGCGCGGGACGCTCAGGCACGGGCGCCCGGGCATCCCGGCCGCGAGGCGCGGACCGCCCCGCCCGTCAGGACGCGAAGCGGTCCGTCGCCTCGATCAGCGCGTCGAGGATCCCCGGCTCGTCGAAGGCGTGGCCCGCGTCGGCGATCATCCGGAAGTCGGCCTCGGGCCAGGCCCGGTGCAGGTCCCAGGCCGTGAAGGCCGGGGTGCACATGTCGTAGCGGCCCTGCACGATGACGGCCGGGATGTCGCGAAGGACGCCGGCGTCGCGGATCAGCTGCCCCTCCTCCAACCAGCCCCTGTGCACGAAGAAGTGGTTCTCGATGCGGGCGAAGGCGAGCGCGAAGACGGGATCGGACCAGTCCGCGATCAGCTCCGGCTTCTGCAGGAGGGTGATGGTCGACGCCTCCCAGGTGGTCCAGGCGACGCCGGCGGGGCCGTGCACGGCGGGGTCCGCGTCGTGGAGCAGGCGGTAGTACGCCTCGATGAGGCTGCCCCGCTCGTCGGCCGGGACGACGGAGGTGTAGCCCTCCCAGAGGTCCGGGTAGACCGCGGCGGCGCCGCCCTCGTAGAACCACTCGAGCTCGGCGCGGCGGAGGGTGAAGATCCCGCGGAGGACGATCTCGCTGACCCGCTCGGGGTGGGTCTCGGCGTAGGCGAGGGCGAGGGTCGAGCCCCAGGAGCCGCCGAGCACGAGCCAGCGCTCGACGCCGAGGTGCTCGCGGAGGCGCTCGATGTCGGCGACCAGGTACCAGGTGGTGTTGGTCGAGAGGTCGGCCTCCGGCTCGCCGGCGTGCGGGGTGGAGCGGCCGCACATCCGCTGGTCGAACAGCACGATGCGGTACTTCTCGGGGTCGAACAGCCGGCGGTGGGCGGGCGAGGTGCCGGCTCCGGGGCCGCCGTGCAGGAACACGACGGGCTTGCCCTCGGGGTTGCCCGAGACCTCCCAGTAGAGCGAGTGGCCGTCGCCGACGTCGAGCATGCCGGAGTCGTGGGGCTCGATCTCGGGGTACAGAGTGCGCATGGCCCGCACCCTACCGACTGTCAGGGTCGCGGTCCGCGAGGCGGGCGGTCCGGCACCGGAGAGGGCGGGAGCGCCCGCGTCCACCCGGCGCACCCGCCTCCCGCGGTCGTTACTGTGGAGCGGACCTGCACGCCCCCGTCGAAGGAGCCCCCATGCCCACCACTGTGCGCGGCGTCATCGCCCGGTCGAAGGGCGCTCCCGTGGAGCTCGTCGACATCGTCGTCCCCGACCCGGGCCCGGGCGAGGCCGTGGTCGACATCGAGACCTGCGGTGTCTGCCACACCGACTTCCACTACCGCGAGGGCGGGATCAGCGACGACTTCCCCTTCCTCCTCGGTCACGAGGCGGCCGGGCGGGTCAGCGCGATCGGAGAGGGAGTCACCCACGTCGCGGTCGGCGACTTCGTGGTCCTCAACTGGCGCGCGGTCTGCGGCGAGTGCCGGGCCTGCACCCGGGCCGAGCCCTGGTACTGCTTCGACACCTTCAACGCGACGCAGCGGATGACCCTGGAGGACGGCACCGAGCTCAGCCCCGCCCTCGGGATCGGCGCCTTCGCCGAGAGGACCCTCGTGCACGCCAAGCAGTGCACGAAGGTCGATCCGGAGGCGGACCCCGCCGCGGTGGGCCTGCTCGGCTGCGGGATCATGGCGGGCCTCGGCGCGGCGATGAACACCGGGAACGTGACGCGCGGCGACTCCGTCGCGGTCATCGGCTGCGGAGGAGTCGGCACGGCCGCCGTGGTCGGCGCCGCTCTCGCGGGCGCCGGCACGGTCATCGCGATCGACCGGGACCCCAAGAAGCTGGTCGCGGCCGAGAGGCTCGGCGCCACGCACGTCATCGACTCCAGCGGCCTCGACGAGGCGGGCGTCGTCGCGGCGGTGCAGGCTCTGACGAACGGCTTCGGAGCGGACGTCGTCATCGACGCCGTGGGCCGCCCCGAGACCTGGCGCCAGGCGTTCTACGCCCGCGACCTCGCCGGGACCGTGGTGCTGGTCGGGGTGCCGACTCCCGAGATGACGCTCGAGATCCCCCTGCTCGACGTCTTCGGCCGCGGCGGCTCGCTGAAGTCGAGCTGGTACGGCGACTGCCTGCCGGAGAGGGACTTCCCGATGCTGACCGGCCTCTACCTCCAGGGCCGACTGCCCCTGGACGAGTTCGTGAGCGAGCGGATCGGGATCGAGGACATCGAGGAGGCCTTCGCCACGATGGCCGGCGGCGACGTGCTCCGCTCGGTGGTGGTGCTCTGATGGGCGCGCGGATCGAGCAGCTCGTCACGAGCGGCACCTTCAGCCTCGACGGCGGCACCTGGGACGTCGACAACAACGTCTGGATCGTCGGCGACGACTCCGAGTGCGTCGTCATCGACGCCGCCCACGACGTGGACGCGATCCTCGCGGCCGTCGGCGAGCGCCGGCTCCTCGCCGTGCTGCTGACCCACGGGCACGACGACCACCTCGACGCGGTCGAGGGAGTCCGCGCTGCGACCGGCGCCCCGGTGCTGCTCCACGAGGCCGACCGGATGCTGTGGGACGCCGTGCACCCCGGTACGGCCCCGAGCGGCGCCCTGGTCGACGGGCGGATCGTGCCCGTCGCCGGCGTCGAGCTCGAGGTGCGGCACACCCCGGGCCACACCCCCGGCGCCGTCTGCTTCGTCGCCGAGGCGCTCGGCACGGTGTTCACCGGCGACACCCTCTTCCAGGGCGGGCCGGGGGCCACCGGCCGCTCGTACAGCGACTTCCCGACGATCATCGACTCGATCACGGAGCGCCTGCTGACGCTGCCCGCCGAGACGGTGGTCCGGACCGGCCACGGCGACTCGACGACGATCGGGGCGGAGGCGCCGCACCGCGAGGAGTGGATCGCGCGCGGGCACTGACCGGGCGGGGCCGGCGGAGAGGCCGGCGGAGAGGCTGCCGGCCCTCCCGCTTCGGCGTTCTGCTCGCCCGGATGTCCGACGGGTGTGGGAGTTTCGCAACCGATGGTCACGCTCCCTTGTTACCGTGAACAATCGCCGGTACCGTGCGATGACCACACCGCAGGCGGGATCCCCCGTCCGCCCACCGGTTCGCTGCAGAACCCGAGAGGACACGTCGACGATGACGTCACGACCCCCGGGCGGAGGCAGGCCCTCGCGCCTGCTCGCCGCCACCCTCGCCGCATCCGCGACGATCGCCCTCGCCGCCGGCGCCGCCGTGCCGGTCGCCGTCGCCGCGACAGCGGCGACCACTCCCGCGCAGAGCCTGCTCGCGGACTTCACCTTCGACACCGCCCCGAGCGGAGGCGCCTTCACCGACAGGTCGACCCGCGCCGCCGTGAAGGGCACGCCGACCCTCGTCGCCGGCCGCACCGGGCAGGGCAGCGCCGTCTCGCTGTCGTCCTCGTTCTGGCTCGACCTCACTGCGACCGACGGGCAGCCGCTGCTGAAGGGTCGCGACTCCGTCACTCTGTCGTACGACTCCAAGCCCGCCGCCGCGGACAACGTCGGCTGGTCGGTCTTCGCCGCTCGCTCGGCCGCGACCCAGGACTACGCCCAGGAGAAGTACGTCGGCGTCCTCGACAGGACGAACGGCATCACCGTCGAGCGGTACGCCAACAGCGGCGCCCGCGACTCCTCGGGCAACCTCACCGGCCCGAGCAGCACGGAGTGGAAGCACGTCGATCTCGTGCTGAGCGCCGGCACCGCCCGCCTCTACGTCGACGCGAAGCCCGTCGCCGTCACGACGGCCGGCCCCTCGCTCGCGACGGTCCTCGGATCGACCGGTGGAGTCCTGCAGATCGGCAAGGCCAACTGGGGCGGCGGGGAGTACTTCACCGGACTCCTCGACAATCTGCGCGTCTACGACCGCGCCCTGACCGGGGCCGAGCTGGGCGCGACGAGCAGCACCGTGGCGACCGACCTGCGCGCCGCCCTCGACGTCCCCACGACCGTGCTCGGCGACCTGCCCGCGCAGGTCCTCGGGAACACCGTGACGTGGACCGCCTCCGGCGCCGGCGCCGCGCGCGTCTCCTCCACCGGCGCCGTGAACCTCTCGGGCCTCACCGCTCCCGTCGCCGTCCGCCTCCAGGCAGCCGTCGCCGGGCAGACCTACGCGTGGGACAGCACCCTCGCCGTGCCCGGCGGGCGCATCGCCACCTCCGTCAAGACCGTCACCACGACGAACGGAGTGAAGGACGACCCGCTGGCGTACAACGACGACCGCCGCGCGGACTCGCTCTTCACGGCCGCACTGCCCGCCGGCGCGACCACCTGGGAGCCGCTGAACCGCTCGCAGTCGATCCTCTCCGTCCTCAAGGACGGCGATCAGGCGCAGCGCCCGAACGCCCAGATGGGCTCGCCGCTGCTGTTCCGCTCGAAGGACGGCTCGCTCGGCGCGGTCTCGTCGCAGAACAACGCCACGGACTCCGTCTACCTCTGGAGCTCCGCCGACGGCCGCACGTTCCGCGACCAGCGCGTCCTCCGGGTCGCGCCGGGCTCGGTCGTGACCGACCCGCGGATCGTCTTCGACTCCGCCCTCGGCGTCTACAAGCTGTTCTGGACCGATCTGCTCACCACCGAGGGCCGCGTGACGCTGTTCACGGACCTCGCCTCCGGCACCGCTCCCGGAGCGACCACCCGCGCCGACGCCCGCGTCCCCGGTGTCCAGGGCTCGGGTCTCCCCGCCGGGTTCACCCAGGGCCAGGCCGGCGAGACGGCGCTGACCTCGACCGAGTTCAGCACGTTCTACCGCGAGTACGTCGACCTGAAGAACACCGGTGTGAAGTCGCTCAGCGGCTCCGTCGACTCCGGCGCCGGATCCGCTGCGATCGCCGCAGCGCTCCCGGGGCAGGCCGTGATGGAGTACAACGACGGCTCGACCAAGTCGCTCAACGTCGACTGGCAGGACGATCTGACCACCGCCGTCGACACCTCGCGTCCCGGGACCTACCGGGTCACCGGCTCCGTCCAGCAGGACCCCGAGGCGATGGTCAACGAGGCCCGCGCGGATCCGCACGTCTTCTTCAACGAGGACGACGGCTACTACTACCTCACGGGCTCGCACTACGGTCAGGACTCGCTCGGCCCGATCGAGGAGAGCTCCAGCTACCGCAAGATCGGCCTCAAGCGCTCGAAGACCATCGCCGGTCTCGACTCCGCTCCCGAGCAGATCGTGATCGACCCCGACGCCGGCACGCCCGGTCGCCAGAGCCAGTACCCGAACACCTTCTACGGCTGGGGCGGATACATCTGGGCGCAGGAGTTCCACAAGATCAACGGCACCTGGTGGATCGTCGCCGGCATGAACAAGGGCTACGCGCCTGTGGGCGGCTGGTGCGACAACACCGTCCTGATCCCCTACACCGGGACCGACGCCTCGATCGCCGAGGGCGGATTCCTCGACCAGACGAAGTGGGGCGAGCCGGTCGTCCTCGAGGGCGCGGCCTTCGACGTCAGCTACATCGACCGCCAGGAGAACGGCGCCACCCAGGGCTACTGGGTCCTGCCCAACGGCAACACGCTCTCCCTCGCCAAGGCGACGATGGGGCCCAAGGGCACCGTCCCGCTGGTGACCGGTGCGGTCACCCGCATCTACGGCGAGAGCCAGCCGTGGGAGTCGGGCAAGCGCTCGCCGACCCCGTCCGACACCACCGAGGGCAACGACCAGGGCGTCGTCGAGGCGCCGTTCATCGTGTCCAAGGGAGGACGCATGTACCTCACCTACTCGGGCGGAACGGTCGACAAGTACTACTCGCTCGGCCTGCTCACGGCCGACGCGAGTGCCGACCTCCTCAACCCCGCGACGTGGACGCAGACCGCGTTCCCCGTGCTGGACACCGAGGACACCTACCTGGGCCGCCTCGGCGCGGACGAGACGCAGTACTTCTCGCGCCAGCAGGCCGGCACCGGGCACAACTCGTTCGTCGAGGACGAGTCGGGCAACCTGCTCCTCGCCTACCACGCCCGCCCCTACCCGGACCCGCACACGGCGACCGATCCGCAGAACGCGGGCGGCCTGTTCGATTCGGACCGCAACACCTGGTTCAAGGGCGTGAACATCCGCGCGAGCGGCCGGCTCGACCTCTCGCTCTCGAAGGAGCAGGAGGTGGCCTCGGCCAACCGCACCGTCACGGCGACGATCACCGTGAAGGCGCCGGCTGTGCCCGTCACCGCCACTGCAGCGGCTCGCTGCGTCGCGGGCAAGGTGGTGGTCACGCTGACCACTGTCAACAAGGCCGCGTCGACCGCTGACCTCCGCTGGAACACCCTGTGGGGCGCGAAGACGCAGCAGATCGATGCGGGCCGGACCGCCTCGCTGGCCGTGACCACGCGGGCCGCCTCGGTCGCCGCCGGCACCGTCCAGGGGGTCGCCACCGTCGGCAGCGCCTCCGCTCCCGTGAGCGCCGCCTACCCGGCGCTTCGCTGCGGCTGACCTGACCGGGTCCTCCGACCGACGACGCCCGGCTGCCTCTCACCTGAGGGCGGCCGGGCGTCGTCGTTCCGGTCTGCGGTGATGTGCCGGGCGACCGGGTCGCGACCCTCGATGATCTCGGCGGTGCAGCCGGCATCGCGGGAGAAGACCCACCGGATGACGCGGCCGCGTCGGACGACCGGACCGTTGCGATCCACGAACGACTCCCCATCGAGGGGAGGTCGTCGGTCGGCGACGTACGGGGTGTCGTGAGTCGGACGGGAAGAGGCGAGCCGGTCTGCCGCTGCTGCACGAACCGGCCCGCCCCTTCGGCATCGTCTCAGTGGACGAGGGCGGCCTCCGCCTCGTCCCAGGCGGGGTTCAGGTCTTCCTTCTTCCCTCGGATGAGGAGGAATCCGGTGAGAGAGGCCGCGACCATGGTCACTGCTGCGGCCAGGAACACGGCCTTGTAGCCGTCGGTGAATGCGGTGAGCTCGGCCGTTCCGGACGCGATGGCGGAGTCCGCGGTGCTCGCGTAGAACACGGTGAACACCGCGAGACCGATGGACCCGCCGATGTGGAAGACGGAGTTGACGACGGCGGAGGCCACTCCGGCGTCCTCGTTCTCGACCCCGAGAAGGGCGAGGTTCTGGACGGGCACGAAGAGCATGGAGAGTCCGATTCCGAGCACGACCAGGGCGGGCAGGACCTGGAGGAAGTAGTTTCCGTCCGGGGTGATGCCGAGGAGCAGGAAGAGCCCTGCTGCCGAGACGAGCGGCCCGACGATCATCAGGGGTCGGGGGCCGAACGTGTTGAGGATCTTCGTGGTGACGGGCGAGAACGCCATGATCGCGACGGTCATGGCGAGGTTCGCGAGTCCTGCCATCAGCGGTCCCATTCCGAGCACGATCTGGAAGTAGAACGCGAGATAGAGGATGGCCCCGATCATCACGGCGCCATTGGCGGCCTGGATCAGGATCGCGCCGCCTCGCACACGACGCAGGATGACGCGCAGGGGCAGCAACGGCTGGTCGACCTTGCGTTCGATGAGCACGAAGACGGTCAGCAGGACGATGCCGAGTGCGAGGAAGGCGACGGTGTCGATCGCGCCCCATCCGTGCTCGGCTCGGGTGAACCCGTAGACGATCGCGCCCAGTCCCAGGGTCACGGTGACGGTTCCCCAGACGTCGTAGCGGTTGTCTCCTTCCGCCTTGCTCTCGCGAAGCACGAGAGCCCCGCCGACGAGGCCGAAGGCGACGAAGATGAGGTTGACGAAGAGGCACCAGCGCCAGTCGGTGAATTCGGTGAGCACGCCGCCCAGGATCAGGCCGATTGCGGCTCCGGATCCGGCGACCGTGCCGAAGACGGCGAAGGCGAGATTGCGCTCCTTGCCGTGGGCGAACGTCACGGTGAGCATGGCGAGTGCGGCGGGGGCGAGCAGTGCCGCGAAGGCGCCCTGGACGCCGCGAGCGATGACGAGTTCCATGCCGCTCTGCGACAGTCCGGCCCAGAGCGAGGCCGCTCCGAAGCCGATCATTCCGACCATGAAGGTGCGCTTGCGGCCCCAGTAATCGGCGATCCGACCGCCCAGAAGGAGAAGTGCTCCGAAAGCGAGGGCGTAGGCGGTGACGACCCACTGGCGCAGGCTGTCGCTCATCCCGAGATCCAGTTGGGCCTGAGGCAGGGCGATGGTGACGATCATCGTGTCGAGGACGACGACGAGCTGGGTCATGGCGAGAACGGCGAGCGCCCACCAGCGGGCACTCGGCTTGTCCGCGATTCTGGACATGAAGAAACCTCCAGGCTTCTGAGGAATGAAGTCGCTGGAGGTTTTCAGCCTCGGATCCCGCACCGGCAGTGCATCTGACCGCCCGCAGCTCCGAAGCTGGGCAGGCCGTTACCGTACCACAACTGTACAATCATGAATGTACAGTTGCTTTCTGATTCGTCGACCGTGACAGCCGTCCCTCCGGCTGCAGTCCGTCGTCAGGACGGCTCGACACCGAGGGGGTCGAGCCTCACCTTCCGACGTCGGCAGGAGAGGATGCCAGACTGGCGGCCGACGCTGTCGCACCCGCTCGTGCGGTGACGCGTCGACACCCTCCGGGCGCCTCAGCACCCGCCATCCCTAGCCGCTCACTCGGACCGAGGGAGCGGCGGAATCGATCACGACATGGAACCGAACCCGCCCAGCGGTGAGGAGGTCCTGCCTTCTCCTCGGACGTCTCCTCGCGCGACGCGACCCAACAACCGGACTCGGATCCTCGACGCAGCGGTCCGTGTTGCGGCGAGGGAAGGTTCTGTTCGCGTCACGCTCGAAGCGACTGCCGAAGAGGCTGGGCTGACACGCGGTGGAATGATGTACCACTTCCGCGATCGAGCCGATATCGCCCATGCTCTCCAGGAGCACGTCGCGGCCGGCTGGGAAGCCCAGCTGATCGACGTCGCGGGGAAGACCGCGGACGAGGCCACCTTGACGGAGCGCGTGAGTGCCTACGTCGCCGTCGCCCTGACGCCGTCGACGCACATGCAGATCGGACTCCTCCAGGCCACGGGCAGCGACACCGCTCTCCGAGCGCCGGTAGCGGAGGTGCGCCGAAGGTGGACGCCCTCCGCAGAGGAGACCGCGACCGATCCGATCGCTCTCCGCCAGTTCATCGCCTGCCTTGCGGCTGACGGCCTGTGGTCACACCACTCCCTCGGAGGCGATCGGATACCGGACGACACTCGAGCCGCGGTGATCTCCGAGATCATCCAGCTCTCCAGCCCGGGGTGATGCACGAAGGGCACTTTCCGGCGCGAGGCGGGTCCCCCGCCCGCCTCACACTGCTGAGGATGCAGCAGCGACGGCGTCCTTGAGGAGCGCCGCCACCGCCTCGCGCCGCGGCAGCACGGTCGCGAGCGCGGCGCCCATGACGGTCGGCGATGCCTCGTGCTGCCCCGGAGCGCTCGGGACGCGGTCGGAGGCGACGCACGTGTCGAAGTCGCTCCACCTGGAGCGTCACCGACACGACCGGTCCGACGACGGCCGACCAGGAGACGTCCCGCGTGCGCCCGCACTGGCACTCCGCTCGTCAGCGGGACAGCAGCGCGACGTGGATCTCCTCGGCGAGGAGGTCCAGCGCTCTCGCGTGGGACGCCAGGAAGGCCCGGCCGTCGCGCGTGATCGAGAAGCGCTCGATGCGCTGCAGTGCGGTCCTCCTGCCTCTCTCCAGGAGCACCAGGCCCCGGCGGGAGAGCCGGAGGAGCCGCTTGCGCACCTCGAGGACCTCGACACGGTCGCCGGAGCGGAGGTCGAGGACTGCTCGCAGGCGGGTCTCGTCGCGGTTCTCTCCGGTCGCGAGCGCGATCAGGATGAAGACGTCGATGCTGCAGTCGAGCCCGCAGGCTCCGCAGCGGTTCGTGCACCGCGCAGAGCGTGCCAGGGACACGAGGAATCGATCGAGGCGCATCACGGGTGTCTCCTGGGGAACGGCGGTCTCCTGCTGCAACGAGAGGAACGGGCCGGACCGGTCACGGTCGGCCCGCATCCGGGAGTCCGCTCAGGAGAGGTTCGCACATCAGCGATCGGTCCGGACAGCAGGATACGGCCCGATCGCCGCCCCGGTCCGCAGCCGGTGGTGATGCCGCCGCGGCGGGATCGTCGGGCGATCAGGGTCGAGGACCCGTCCGAACGGCGCAGGGGGGCTCAGGAGAGAGGGAGGGCGTTGCCGTTGATCAGCAGGAGGTCGTGTCCTCCGACCGCAGCTGCGCTGCCGGCCGCTCCGTCGTCCTTCTCCTCGGTGAGGGTGTGCGACTGCGCGACCTTCGTCAGCACGGGCCCGATGGACGGGACCGTCCCGGTTCTCACTCTGTGGTGCATCTCGTCGGTCGTCCTTCTGAGGTGGCGGCACTGCAGGGCGGCGCAGTGCCGGTCGGGGGCGGGGCGACGAGGGAGCGGGCGATCGTGGCGCCCGCTCCCTCACCGTCTCAGCGGCAGCTGCGCGCCGGGTAGTCGACGCTCGTCTGCGTGCTGACCGTCTTCCCGTCGACGACGGCCTTTCCTGTCGCGGCCACCGACCCCGCGGGGATCGAGACCGCTCGGGTGGTGACGGCGCTCGACGCGGACGATCCCGGAGCGACTCCGGTCACGGTCTTCGAGCCGAAGGCGGTGACGGTCGTGATGTCCATGATCGAGCGGCTGTCGTTCTTGACCACAGTGGTCAGGACGACCTTCCCGCTGACGCAGCGGGTCGACGCCGTGGCGGTCACGGTCAGCGGCGACGTGACGGTGACCTTCGCGGTCACAGTCCGGTTCGCGGGTGCGACCTCCTCCGTCGGCGTCAGATCGAAGACCGGCCGGCCGTCGGCGGCGTAGTGGATGCGGGCGAGACGGGTGTCGCGGCCGTCACCCCCGACTCCGTTGCCCCAGGTGTGGTAGACGTACACGTCGTTGCCGTCCTCGTCCTGGGTGACGGCTCCGTGGCCGGGACCCTGCTCGTAGGTGCGGTAGTCGAGGACGCCGTCGGGCAGGGGGACGCTCTGCAGGAGCGGGGCGTCGTACTTGGTCCAGCTCGCGATGTCGGTCAGGTCACTGCCCTCCTTCGCCCAGGCGCCGCCCACGATGTACTTCGGGCTGACGCCGCTGCTGGAGTAGACGAGCGTGATCCTCCCGTCGCGCTGGATCGCGAACGCTCCCTCGGACAGGTGGTCCTCGAACGTCAGCGAGGGCACGATGATCGGGGTCGGCTCGCCGATGACGCGGGTGGGGTTCGCGGGATCGACCTTGGCGATCCAGGTCGCCGGGTCGCTCACTCCGTTGTCGACGTAGCGCTGGGACCAGGCGTAGTACGCAGTTCCACCGGACTCGAAGTAGGTCATGTCGAGGCTGATGTTGCGTCCCGTGCCGGGGCGTCCGAGGGCGCTCCCATCGCTCTTCACGACGGCGCGCGGCGCGCTCCAGTCGGAGGGGTTCGCGGGGTCCCCTCCGTCGCGCAGCTGCATGATGTGCGCCTGCACCGTGAACCACTGACCGTTCTGGTTCGACTGGTCGTTGTCCGGGTTGAAGCACGGGGCGAACAGGATGGAGAGCTTGCCGCCGATCTCGTGGATCTCGGGGGCCCAGTAGCAGCCCGCGATCACCTTGCCCTCGGCGGTGCGGTCCATCCGCGTGGTGCGGTTGAGGAGGTCCACCTCACGGGCTCGTCCGCCGTTGTCGTCGCTGAGCTGGTCGATGCTGTCGGCGACCCGGATCGGCAGGTGCTGCGAGGCGACGTTGTTGTTGTTCGTGTCGTCCGTGGCGGTGAAGAGGTACTGCGTCTTCCCGTTGCGCTCGTAGCGGTAGATCGTCGGATCCGCGCGGTTGTAGGCGAACGGCTCGTTGTACTGCCGCTGGCGGACGGTCCCGGAGAGGTCGTACGTTCCCGGGCCCTTCGCGGCGAGGTCGGCGAGCTGCTGCTGGTTCCAGTCGATGCCGAGGCTGCCGGTCGAGCCGTCGTTGTAGGAGAGCTGCGCCTTCACTCCGGACAGGGCGGAGGTGTCGCCCTGATCGATCGTCTGCGGTGCGACCGAGGATCCGGTGTTGACCGTGCGGCCGAACCTCTTCACGAGCGAGTCGGCGACGGAGCCGGAAACCGTCAGCGCGCCGCCCGGCAGAGCGTCGGCGACGCGGCCCGGGACTCCGGAGAGGTCGGGAGCGGCGACGGTGGCGGGGCTTCCTCCGAGGACCGCACCGCGGTTCCCGTCGGTCACGACGACGCTGCGACGGCCGCCGTCCTTCGGCCAGAACGCCTGCGCGCGGAGCTCGGTGCGGGCGAGGTCAGTGACGGTCGTGTACTTCGCAGCCCCGGAGGAGTCCGTCCAGGAGACGAGGTAGCGGTTCTGGTCCGTGTCAAAGACGGCCTTCGGCGCGACGACGCCGCCGGTGGTGCCGAGGTCGATGAGGCCGAGCTCGGTGAAGTCGGACGCGGTGGCGTCCGTGGCCTTGAAGACCAGAGCGCTCGAGGCCCCGGTGCCGTCGGACGCGCCCGACTGCAGGACGCGGGTGGCGATCACGCCGACGGTGCCGTCGGCGAAGGTGAACAGCGAGGGGTTCGCGAGGCCGCGGTTGTCGGCCTTGTCGGTCCCGAGGAAGACCCCGTCGGCGAAGAGGACTCCCGAGTTGCCCGAGAGCGGTGCCGCGTCGGCGACGGACGAGCCGAGTGCCAGGTGGAGGCCGCGGGCGATCGTGTCCTGGTTCGCCTTGTCCTCGCCGGTCGGCGTCCGGGTGTACGACACCACGGTCTTCGCCGTGGAGGCGCTGAGGACGGTGGTGCGGAAGGTCTTCGTCAGCGTGGTGGCGCCGACCTTCACGGAGGCGGTGAGCGCGAGTGCCCGGTCGGTCGCCGAGTCGTTCACGAGGCGGCTGCCGGACAGGCCGGCACCGTCCGCGCTCCACGACACGGTGTAGCCGGCGACCGTGGGAAGAGCGGTTCCGGAGGCGACGGTCGGCGGGACGACGAGGGCGGTGCGCAGGCGCGCCGTGGCGTCGGCCTCGGTGTCGGCGGCGACGGTGACGGTTCGCGCGGTGCCGGTGGCGGCGGATCCGGCGAACGTCGCGGTCGGGGTCAGGGTCACGGTGGCGTTCGCCGAGCCGGGTGCCGGGCGGCGCACGGAGCCGTCGGTGCCGATCACCGCGGGGTCGCTGCTCGCCCAGGTGAGGACGGAGCCGCCCGCGCCGCGGGTCGGGAGGGAGAGGTCGCTGGTGACGGGTCCGGTCACGGCGATGGTCGCCGCGGCGGCGTCCGATGCAGCGATCGCGGCAGCGGCCGGAGCCGCGTCCTCGCGCACCTGGTCCTGGGTCAGTGCGGAGGAGTAGACGTGCACGTCGTCCATCGCCCCGGCGAAGAGAGGGTCGGGGCCGTAGAACGACTTGCCGAGGAGGCCGGAGAAGGCGGAGGTGCCGACAGTCGCCGCTCCGGTCGCGGAGGTCGGGGTGGTCTGG
This sequence comes from Rathayibacter sp. AY1E8, assembly GCF_002931415.1. Classification (NCBI taxonomy): domain Bacteria; kingdom Bacillati; phylum Actinomycetota; class Actinomycetes; order Micrococcales; family Microbacteriaceae; genus Rathayibacter; species Rathayibacter sp. AY1E8. The sequence goes on along the minus strand of NZ_PSVI01000006.1, from coordinate 43,223 downwards.
GCGAGCCGGCCGTCGACGTAGGTCGAGACGCTGACGCCGCTGCGCAGGACCACGGCGACGTGGCTCCAGCGGCCGGTGGCGGCGGGACCGGAGTCGGCCGCGCGCTGCTCCGAGCCGTTCTTCACGGCACCGATCAGGCTGCTTCCGCACTGGGGCGTGGTGAAGAGGTACCGCTCGGTCGACTGCCCGAGCGCGTACGCCCAGCTGCAGTTCTGGTTCCCCTCCCAGCGCAGCCAGGCCGACATGGTCACGTCGGTGGTGGCCGCCGTGGTCAGTCCCGGCGCGATCTCGGCGTAGGCGGCGGAGCTGCCTGCGGCGCCGCCGGGGAGGCGGAGTGCGCGGTCGGTGCCGCCGCGCGGACCGGCGACGGTCGTCGCTCCGGTCCCGCGCACGGTGGCGGAGCGGCCGGCAGCGGAGTCGGTCAGGGTCGTGCCCGCGCCCACGGCGGAGCCGACGGCGGCGGACGAGGAGAAGTCGTAGGAGAGGACCGGGCTGGGCACCGCGGCCTGTGCGGGTGCTGCGCCGAGCGCAGCCCCTCCCGCTGTCAGGCTCGCGGCGACCAGGAGGGCCGTCGTGCGTCGGAACCGCATTGTTCGTCTACTTCCGTGGGAGAGGTGGATGCGGGGAGCACGGACCCAGGGTCCATGCTCCCCTGCTCCGGTGGCCGGAGGCCCCGGAACGGAGGAGGTCAGGGGAGGGGCGGCTGGACGCCGCCCCTCCCCTGTCACCGGCCTAGCGGCAGGTGAGCGCCGAGTACGGCGCGGTGGCCGTCCTGGTGCCGTTCGCGTCCTTCGAGGCGACGCTCACCTCGCCCGCGGTGACCGAGGTGGCCCGGGTGGTGAAGGCGGCGGACACGGACTTGCCGGGAGCGACCCCGGCGAAGGTCCTGCTCCCCCACTGCGAGCCGACGGTCATCTCGACCGTGGAGCCGCTCGTGTTGGTGCCGGTCGCGGTGACCGTCACCTTGCCGGCGACGCAGCGGCTCGCGGCCGAGGCCGTCAGCGACGGTCCGGGAGGAGCCGTGGCGGTGATGGTGGCGATGGCCGGCGTCGCTGCCGAGTTGGCGAGCTGTCCGCGCACCTGCACGGTGTCGCCCGCCTTCTTCAGCGAGCTGAGATCGGCGGTCGCCCACGTCACGGCGACCGTCTCACGGTGGCCGTCCTTGAACGTCGCGCCCACCGTGGCGGGCAGGTCGACGGTGGTCGATCCGGCCTGCACGGTCCGCGCCACGGCGTCGATCGAGGTCACAAGGAGCGACGGGTTCCACTTCGCGGCGAGCCCGTCGCGCTCCTTCGCGGTGATGGAGACGACGGATCCGTGGCGGGGCGACGTCGGCAGCGAGAAGCTGCTGGGGATCGTCCACTGGATGTCGCCCTCGAGCGAGTTCGTGCCGAGCGGGATGTAGCCGCGTCCGCCGTAGTTGTCGGTCCAGAGGAAGTACTTGTACCCCGCCCGGTCGCCCTCGTTGGTCTTGAAGATCTCGGGACCCTCGACCTCCGGCGTTCCGGCGGTGCGGCCGATGCAGGTGTCGATGAGGCTCCACGCTCCGGAGGCGGTGGTGGCGCGGAGGTTCGTCGACTTCTGTCCGATGATGTCGGGCGAGGGGCAGCCGCTGGTCTGGGTCGCCTTCGTGAAGCGGTAGTAGGTGTCGCCGTCCTTGAGCATCGTGGCGTCGATCAGTCCGTTGCTCTTGTTGAGCGAGGGGACGTCAGCGGCCTTGAACCAGACCTCGGGGGTGGTGAAGTCGCGGAAGTCGCGCGTGGTGGACGTGAGGATCTGCGGTCCGTTGCCGTCCTCGACGTTGCGCGTGCTGTCGGTGAAGAGGGCCGAGGTCCAGTAGACGACGTAGGCGTCGATGGTGGGGTCGTAGGTGGCCTCCGGTGCCCAGGTCATGCCCGCGTTGGGCAGGTTGACCTCGACGTGGCGCTGCTGGCCCCAGTTGACGAGGTCCGTGGACTCCCAGATCTCGAGGTAGCGGCTGCCGCGGTTGGTCGATCCGCCGAAGCCGGTGGTGCCGACGGAGAGGTCGGTGGCCATCAGGAAGAAGCGGTCGCCCTCCTTCGAGCGGAAGACGAACGGGTCGCGCAGCCCCTTCGTGCCCATGGTGGAGGTGAGGATCGGCTGGGCGTCGTTCAGGGTCTTCCACGTGAGCGAGTCGTTGCCGTCGGAGGTCGCGAAGCGGATCTTCTCGCCTTCGATGCTGTCGCCGGTGAAGTACGCGAACAGGTACGCGTCGAGGTCGCTCGCGGCCACGGGAGCCGCGGCCGGAACGGTGCGCGTGAGGGTCCGCACGAGGGGCGTGGTGCCGGCGACGGTGACCGTCGCGGTGAGGGTGACGGTGGTGTCGGCGGACGGACGCGTGAGCGAGCCCTTCGCGACGACGTTCGGCGCGGTGCCCTTGTCGGCGGAGGTGATGACGGCCTCGTTCGACGAGGTCCAGCTGACCACGGCGCTGGAGCTGTTCGCGCGCGCGGCGGTGGCGGCGACGTCGGCTCCGGTCGAGGGCAGGTTCAGGCTGCCGCGCACCGGTCCGGCGAGAGCGGGATCGTTGCTGATGCCGTCGGCGACGGCCCGGGCGAGCTCGGCCTCGGCGCTGTCACCGGCGGCGTACGCCGGGACGAAGACGGTGGTCGCACGGCCGACGACGGTGATTCCGCCGTGGACGGCGGTCGGGGTCAGCGTGACGGTGGCGTCCGGGCTGCCCGCGGCGGGCCGGGTGACGACGCCGCTGGTGCTGACGACGCCGGGGGCGCTCGACGTCCAGGTGATCGTGGAGCCGTTGGCACCGGTCGTGGGGAGTGCGAGGTTCGAGGTCACGTTCGAGGTGTCGCCGAGCGAGACGGCGGCGTCCTGGTTCGCGAGAACCGAGTGCACGGATGCGGCGCTCTGCTGCACCTGGCCGGCGGTGAGCGCGGAGGTCCAGACCTGCATGTCGTCGATGGCACCGGCCCAGTAGGCGTCCGCGCCGTAGAACGACTTGCCGAGGAAGCCGGAGAACGTGGACGTTCCGATCGCGGACGCGGCGGTGAAGGTCGTGCTGCCCTGGCCGACGAGAGCTCCGTCGAAGTAGGTCGAGACCGACTGGCCGCCCTTGACGACGACCGCCATGTGCACCCAGCGGTTCGCGGCGACCGGAGTGTTGCCTGCGGCCCGCACCTCGGAGCCGCTCTTGATCGCGCCGAAGCCGGCCGGTCCGCACTTCGTGGTGGAGAGGACGTGGGAGTCGACGCTGGAGCCGAGCGTGAAGGGCCAGGTGCAGTCCGGAGCACCGCTCCAGCGCAGCCAGGCGGACATCGTGACGTCCTGCGTGCCGGCGGGGATCAGGCCCGGGGCGATCCGGACGTGCGGCGCGGCCGACGTGCTCGATCCGCCCGGGAGCGAGAGAGCGCGGTCGGTGGAGGCGCCGGAGGGACCCGCGACGCTGGTCGCGCCGGAGTTGATCAGGGTGCCGGGGTGGTTGCCCGGAGCGGAGTCGGCGACGACGGCTCCATTGGCGAGCGTCGCGCCGATGCCGTCGAACGAGTACTGCAGCGCGGGAGCGGGGACGGTCTCTGCGGCGCCGGCGGCGCCGATCGGTCCGAGGACGCCGCCGAGGCAGGCGATGGCGAGCGTCAGCGCGGCGCCCGCTCGGGGGAGGCGTGAGCGCCGGGTGCGCTCCTGCCGGGGGGTTCGTGACATGGGGGGTCCTTCAGGTGAGGGGTCGGAGGGGGAGGACGGAGCCCGCGCGATCGGCCGGCGGAGTGGTGAGTCCGGCGTCCGTCTGGCGGGGAGGGAATCGCCGGAAGGCGGCCCGGGACGCGGGCCTGGCGACCCGTGATCGGGAGGCGGAGGTCGACGTGGGTGCGAGGACGAGACGTCGCGCGCTGCGGGCGCCGACCGCGGTCACCGCGTTGAAGGTGTCGGCCGGGCCGACAGTCATCGGGGCCGGGCGTGGGCCTGCGGCGGGAGGGTGCGGCGGGAGGGTGGTGCTGTCGTCATCATCGACGTTCCTCTCAGGTTCGCCTTCGAACCGGTCGGAGTGGGACGCGAGGCGCGAGGACGCGCTTGCCCACTTCAGGTGACACCGTACCGACTTTTGTTAACGGTAACAATGGCGGATTCCCGGGCGATGCCGCAGCGACGGCGGGTGTGAGCGCTCTCTCCCTGCGAGCACGGGGATCCGCGTGGACGGATCACCCTCGCCCGGCGGGGCTCGGACCGGATCCGCTCGAGACCGGCACTTGACACCGGCTCCGCGACCGGTCGATGGTTGTCCACGTCAACATGCAGGTCGTGATCAGCTTCCCGTCCCACTCGGAGCGTCGGCGCTGACGCGTCCCGCGGCGGGACGACCGGATCACCATCCCGGTCGCTCCGGCGCATCCTCTGCCGTGCTCCGACCCCTTCGGACACGGCTCCTTCCTGCGACCCTCACCCGCGTCCCTTCGGGGACGCCGGATGTCTGTGAAAGGCACCCATGTCCCGGACAACGAAGTCCCACCCCTCCAAGCGCCTGATCGGCGCCCTGATCGCGGCCGTCGTCGGCATCACGACCTTCGGCATCAGCTCGCCCGCCTCTGCAGCCACCGCCCCGGTCGGCCTCGGATCGGCGCAGGAGATCCGCAACCAGCACAGCGTCATGTGTCTCGACGACTTCGACTTCGGCACTCAGCCCGGAGCCGAGGTGCGGCAGTGGAGCTGCACCGAGGGGAGCAACCAGCGCTGGCAGGTCACCGACCTCGGCACAGGCTACGCCGAGATCAAGAACACCTTCAGCAACCTCTGCCTCGACAACTTCGACTTCGGCACCACCCCGGGCTCGGAGGTGCGGCAGTGGAGCTGCAACGGCAGCACCGCCCAGCAGTGGCGGATCACCTCCGTCGGCGGAGGCTACGCCGAGATCGCCAATCGGCACAGCGACCTCTGCCTCGACAACAAGGACTTCCGCCAGCTCGACGGCTCCCCCATTCAGCAGTGGACCTGCACCGGCTCCAAGGCCCAGCGCTGGGCACTGACCGATCCGACCGTGCAGAAGATCACCTGGACGCTGAACCGCGTCGCGAGCCCGACCGCTGACGAGGCCGACGCCTACGCCCGCATCACCGACGCGATGGACCGCGCCGTGGCCCGCTACAACCGCCTCAGCAACATCTCCCGCTCCCTGACCGTCTCGTACAGCCCCGGAACCCCGACGGCCGATGCGAACATCTACGGCCAGATCCGCTTCGGCAAGGAGCGCGTCTACATGGTGGAGGGCACCGCCATGCACGAGATCTCGCACACCGTGGGCTTGGGCACGTCGACCACCTTCAACACGAACTGCGAGAACAGCAGCTGGGACTCGGCCCTGGCACTGCTGCGCACCTGGGACGGACCGGACGCGACAATCCAGTGCACCCCGGGTCACATCTTGAACTACGGCCTCAACTACAACAGCGAGTTCAGCCAGCTGAACCTCGATCGCCACGTGAAGCTGGTGCAGTCCATGCTCAGTGACGGCATGTAGCCGTCACTCGAGGCACGCCCGAACGAGCATCCTCGCCGCCCCTCGCGGGCGGCCGGCGCCGGCGGGGCGGGGAACCAGAGCCCTCCCCCCCCCCGCCGGCGCCGCATGCCCCGATGTCTCCCTCCGGAGGCGCGGGGCAGCGGAGCGCTCGGGAGTCGAGGAGGGCCCCTCGACCGGGTGGTCGCAGCCGACGTGCCGGACGCCGCACCCTGGGGAGGGGGCGTCCGGCACGTCTTCCTCGTGTCCGCGCCGTCCGGTCCGCCGGACCCCCGGAGGCGCATGACGGGCGGCGTCTGCGGGCGCTAGCGGTTCCGCTCGACGGTGCTCGGCGCGATCCGGTGCGTCTCCGGCGCCTCCGTGCCGACGGGCTCCGCCTCCCCGCTCGCCGCGGCCTCCCGCAGGTACTGCGCCGACATGACGCGGTAGGAGCGGGTGAGCATCGCCGCGCCGGCCGCGATGATCATGACGACTCCGCCGACCAGGAACACCAGCGCGATCCCCCGGCCGATGCCGTCGCCGAGCAGCCCGCCGAACGCCGAGCGCCCGGCCGGCGACTCCATGTACGGGATGAGCGCGAACTCGGCGATCGGGGCGATGAGGAACGACGTGATCGGAGCGGCGGCCGACTCGAACGCCGCCGCGAAGCCGAAGACGCGCCCCTGGGTCTCGAAGGGGACGACCTTCTGGATCACCGTCTGCTCGGCGGCCTCGACCGCCGGGATCAGGGTCATGTAGATCCAGATGCCGCCGGCGTAGAGCCACCACCAGTCGCGGAGGGTGAAGACCGCGCCGATCAGGCCCATCGCCATCACGAGCAGCAGCATCGTCCGGATGGGGTTCCTCCCGAGCCCGAATCTCGCGACGAGCAGACCGCCGATGACGAAGCCGGTCGCCGTCACTCCGAGCACGACGCCCCACAGCTCGACCGGGAACAGCTCGAGGCCGTACGGGTCCATCAGCGCCATGTAGACGCCGCCGATCAGGTTGTTGAACGTCGAGAAGACGATGAGCGCGAACAGCCCGGTCGCCGCCCGCACCGCGGTGATGCTGCCGCGGAGATCGATCAGCGGCTCCCTCTCCCCCGTCGGCGCGGGCCGGTCCTCCGGGATGCGCAGGAAGAGGAGGTGCAGGAGCGCGGCGGCGGAGAGGCCGATCGCGATCACCAGCGTCCACCCCAGGCCGAGCAGGCCGATGGCGAGCCCGCTGAAGACGCTCGTCACCACGAAGGCGAGGCCCTGGACCGTCCCGACGAGGCCGTTCGCGCGGGCGTGCCCCTCCACCGGGACCAGCAGGGTCACCGTCGTGGACAGGGCGATGTTGCGCATGTTCTCGATGACGGCGCCGAAGAGGATCGTGCCCGAGAACACCCAGAACCAGGGGGCGCGGAAGTCCAGGAGCGCCGCCTCGGGCAGCGCGAGGAAGAGACCGCCCGCGACGCCGAACGACACGAGCGTGACCGCGCCGGCGAAGACCATGACGCGGAACTTGCGGTGCCGGTCCACGATCGTGCCGAAGGCCATCGCGAAGACCGCGACGAGCAGCATGTAGGCGCCGCCGATGATCCCGGTCGCCAGGACGGAGCGCGTCTCGAGGTACACCCAGAACGTGAGCGCGAACCAGAGGAAGCTCGTCGTCACGTTCGCGACGGCGGTGTTGAGGAGGATCTGGTGGAAGTCGCGGAGCCTCGTCGAGGCGTCGACGGCGGGTCCGGACACGGGGGCGGTCGAGGACACGGCTTCCCTCCGCTCGCGACGGCGCCGTCGGTCCCGCGGCGGGAGTCGAGGGTCGTCGCAGCCACTGTAGGACCGCGTCGTCGGCGAGTCGAGAGGGACCGGGCGTCCGGCGGGGATGCGCTGCCGCCGCCCGCGCGGACGCGGGCGCCGCCGCCCTCGCGACCCGGATCAGCGGGCCTCGGGGGCGGCGGCGCCGACGGGTCAGACGATGGCGGCGCGGAGGGCCGCGGCGGCCTCGCCGACGTCCGGGGCGCCGTAGATGGCCCCGCCCGCGACGGCCACGAGGGCGCCGGCGCGCTGCACCGACTCGATGGTGGCGGTGCTCACGCCGCCCGCGACCGAGAACGGCACGCCGGAGGACTCGCCGTCGCGCAGCAGGGTCTCGAAGGTGAAGCCCTCCTCCGCCTGCTCGTCCAGACCGGCGTGCATCTCGACGAACTCGGCGCCGAGGGCGACGACCTCGCGGGCGCGGGCGGCCTTGTCGGGCACGCCGATGAGGTCGACGACGACGCCCTTGCCGTGCTTCCTCCCGGCGGCGATCGCGCCGGAGATGGTGCTGTCGCCGGCGACGCCGAGGACCGTCACGAGGTCGGCGCCGGCCGCGAAGGCCATGTCGGCCTCGAGCTCGCCCGCGTCCATCGTCTTGAGGTCGGCGAAGACCGTCTTGTCGGGGTGCGCCTCCTTGATGGCGGTGATGGCGGAGAGGCCGGCGCTCTTGATGAGCGGGGTGCCCAGCTCGAGGATGTCGACGTGCGGGGCGGCGGCAGCGGCGAGCTCGAGGGCGGCGTCGGTGCTGAGGGTGTCCATGGCGAACTGGAGCTTCACGGGGTTCTTCTTCCTGTCGAGGTGGGGAGTCGGGTCATTCGAGGTTCGCGTGGCGCGGCCAGAGCTCGTCGGCGCTGTCGCCGCGGCGCTGCCAGAGCGCGTGGAACAGGGCGTCGCCGGTGAGCACGACGACCTGCTCGAAGAGCCCGCCGGAGTACTGCGCCGAGGCGGCCCCGGAGCGGTCGAGCTTGTCGGCGGCGGGCACGACCACCACGGCGGAGGCGAGCCCGGCCAGCGGGGAGTCGGCGGCGGTCGTGATCGCCGCGACCCGCGCTCCGGCGTCGACGGCGGCCTGCGCGGCGCGGACGATGCCCCCGGTGGTGCCGGAGCCGCTCGCGGTGAGCAGCACGTCGCCGCCGCGGATCGCCGGGGTCGTCACGTCGCCGACCACGTGCACGACGAGTCCGAGGTGCATGAGGCGCATGGCGGTCATCCGCAGGGCGAGGCCGGAGCGGCCGGCGCCGTGGACGAAGACGCGGTCGGCGCCGGCGAGCAACTCGAGGACGGGCTCGAGCCGGTCGGCCGTCAGCGAGGCGGTCGCGGCGGACACCTCGGCGGCGATCACGGCGAGCGCCTCTGCGGGGTCGGTGGTGCGGTCGTCAGCGGGCATGGGTCCACAGTGCGCCCGGCGACCGGATCCGCGCGCCACCTGATCGAGGAGGTCTACCTACCCGATCGGGTGGGCGGTGCCGCTCGCGGGTAGGACGGGTAGGTTCGGGGGATGGATCCCGCCGAGTCCCCCGCCTCCCGCACCCTGCTGCAGCAGCACGCCCGCACGGTGGCCGAGCAGGCCGACCGGCACGCGGTGGCGCTGGAGTCGGTGCTCGCCGCCCTGCGCGCCGAGCGCCTCGACGACCGTGCGGCCCGCACCGTCGCGATCGACATCGCCGCGAACGCCCTGGTCGAGCTGCGCACCGCCTCGGACGAGCAGCGCAGCGCGATGCTGGAGCCCGTCGTGGGCGCGTTCGCGCGGCTCCGGAGCGACCTGCGTCCGCTCGCGCGCTTCGGCGACCTCGACGTGCAGTTCGTCGAGCCGCCCGCCACCGGGCGCGCCCTCCCCGGCGAGGTGGCGCACGCGGCCCGCGCGATCGTGCGGAGCGCCGTGCTGGCGTTCGTGGAGTCGGAGCAGACGCGCCGGGTGCGGATCCAGTGGGACTGCGACGGGCTCAACCTGCTCATCGAGATCCGCGACGACGGCCGGGGCGAGCTGACGACCCGCGACGACGCCCTGCGCCCGATCGCCGAGCGCGTCCGCGGGCTTGACGGGGAGCTCTCGGTCGCGTCGACCTCGGGCTGGGGGTCGACCCTGTCGATCCGCCTCCCCCTCGATCCGCCGGCGCAGCCCGACGGGCTCGACCTCGCCGAGCTCAGCGCGCGCGAGCGGGAGGTGCTGAACCTGATCACGCTCGGCGCCTCGAACCAGCGGATCGCGGACGACCTCGGCATCAGCGGCAACACGGTGAAGTTCCACGTGTCGAACCTGCTGCGCAAGGCCGGGGCCCGCACCCGGGCGGAGCTGGCGGCGCTGGCGCGCTGATCGATCCGGGTGCCGCGTCCTGGCAGAGCCGTCCCCGGACGCGCGGACGGGCCGCAGCGGCCGCCGAGGGTCTTCCCCTCCTGCGGCACTGCGGCCCGTCCGGCCGATCAGCGCGTCCCGATCACTCGCTCCGGAGCAGCCCGAAGCGGAACCGGCCGGAACCGTCGAGCGTGTCGTCGATGCCCGAGATCGTGGAGGAGGCGATGACGGTCTCCGTGCCCTCGAGGAGCGGCACGGTGATCGCCTTCTCCGCCGCGAGGCGCTGCGCCTCCTCGATCGCCGTGGTGCGCTCGTCGCCGGGGGCCAGGCTCCGCTCGCGCAGCACGACCTCGTTGTAGGCGTCGTCCTTCACGGCGGCGCCGAGGATGGAGGGGGCCTCGTCGGTGCCGTAGAGCAGGTTCAGGTAGTTGTCCGAGTCCGGGTAGTCCGCGAACCAGCCCTGCTGGTAGAGCGGGTAGGAGGTCGACTTCTCCTTCACGTACTGCGTCCACTCCGTCGACTGCAGGTCGACCGTGAACAGCCCGCTGCGCTCGAGCTGGTTCTTGATGAGCGCGTACTCGTCCGAGGTGCTGGAGCCGTAGTGGTCGGTGTTGTACTGCAGCTTGAGGTCGACGGGACCGGTGATCCCGGCCGCCTGGAGCGCGGCGGCGGCCTCGTCCGCGCTGGGACCGCCGCTCCCGTCGCCGAAGGCCTGCTCGTACGCCGGCGTCGATCCGGTCAGGGCGCTGGGGACGATCGAGTAGACCGGCGCGTAGGTGCCCTTGTAGACCTGGTCCGACAGCTCGTCGCGGTCGATCAGGTCGGCGACGGCGGTGCGGACGGCGAGCGCCTTGTCGGCGTCGGCCTCGGAGGTCGCGGAGCCGTAGGGCATGGTCTCGGGGTTGAAGACCAGGAAGCGCATCTCGGCACCGGGACCGGAGTGCACCGTCAGGCCCTCCTCGCCGCGGAGGTCCTCGGTGTCGGTCGCGTTCAGCGTGCGGTAGGCGACCGCGATCTCGCCGCGCTGGATGTCGAGCTTGAGGTTGCTCTCGTCCGCGTAGTAGCGGACGATCACGGACTCGTTGGCGGCGGCGCCGAGGAGGCCGTCGTAGGAGTCGTTGCGGGTGAGCTGCACGAGCGAGTTCAGCTTGTAGCTCGTGATGGAGTACTGCCCGCTGAAGGCGTCGCCGGCGACGATGTCGTCGTCGGTGGTGAGGGAGTCGGCCGAGAAGACGTCCTCGTCGACGATCGCGGCGGCGGGGCTGGTGAGGATCTGGGGCCAGAGGGCGTTGTCCGGGGTGGCCAGTGTGGAGACGACGGTGGAGTCGTCCTCCGCCTCGACCGAGACCATGTCCGAGAGCAGCGACGAGGGGCCGTTCGGAGCGGCGATCGCCACCTGGCGCTCGAAGGTGAAGACCACGTCCGAGGCGGTGAGCGGATTGCCGTTGGCGAAGGCGGCGTCCTCGCGCAGGGCGACGCGGTAGTGGGTGGGGTCGGTGAACTCGGCCGAGGCCGCGAGGTCCGGCACGGGATCCGTCGATCCGGGGGCGGAGGTCAGCAGCCAGGAGAAGACCTGGTTCTGCAGCGTCGCCGAGCCGAGGTCCCAGGAGCCGGCGGGATCCAGGGCGGTGACCTTGTCCGTGGTCCCCAGGAGGATCCCGGGGGGTGCCTGGGCGCCGGTGGTGCCCGGCGAGCAGGCGGTGAGGGCGACCGGCGTCGTGCCGTCGCGGTTCCGGCTACTCGAGCAGCTTGCCCGCGGTGGCGACCTCGCCGCTGATCAGCGCCTGGATCTCCTCCGGCACCGCGGGGATCTCCTCGCGCGTGATCCCCGCGGAGGGCGACCAGACGAGGTTCACCTGGAGGGCCGGGTCGATGTCCGGGTAGTCGCTGCGGTTGTGGCAGCCGCGGCTCTCCCGGCGCTCGAGCGCTGCCTCGAGGGTGGCCCGCGCGGCCATCGCGGCCGACTTGAGGTCGAAGGCGTGGGCGAGGTCCTGGAAGCCGGCGATGTCCGGGTGCACGCCGATGTCGGCGATGCGCGCCTCGATCGCGTCCAGCTCGGCGAGCCCGGCGAGCAGGCCCTCCTCGTCGCGGACGACTCCGGCGTGCTCGGTCATCGTGTTGCGGATCGCGCGCTGCAGGGCGCGGACGTTCTCGGTGCCGTCGGCCGCGAGCAGGCCGGCGATCTCGTCGCGGGCGACGTGGACGGACGCGGCCGAGCGGGTCTGGGCGGTCAGCGAGGCGGAGTACTCCGCCGCCGCCTGCCCGACGATCCGGCCGAACACCAGCAGCTCGATCAGCGAGTTGCCGCCGAGGCGGTTGGCGCCGTGCAGTCCGCTGGAGGCCTCTCCGATCGCGTAGAGCCCGGGGACGTCGGTGCTGTGGTCGTCCGAGCGCACCCAGACCCCGCCCATCGAGTAGTGCGCCGTGGGCGCGATCTCGATCGGGTCCTTCGTGATGTCGAGCATCTGCAGCTCGAGCATCGTCTGGTACACCCGCGGCAGCCGGGTCATGATCGTCTCGCGCGGCAGGTGCGAGACGTCGAGCCAGACCCCGCCGTTGGGCGTGCCGCGACCCTCCTTGATCTCGGTGTAGCAGGCGAGGGCGACGCGGTCGCGGGTCGAGAGCTCGAGGCGCTCGGCGTCGTACTTGCCCATGAAGCGCTCGCCGAGGCCGTTGCGGAGGATGCCGCCCTCGCCGCGCGCGGCCTCGGAGATCAGCGTGCCGGCCGCGTTCTCGGGCTCGATGATGCCCGACGGGTGGAACTGGACGAGCTCGGGGTCGCGCAGGCGACCGCCGGCCTCGACGGCCAGGCGGAACGAGTCGCCCGTGTTCTCGTCGCGGCGGGAGGAGGTGCGGCGCCAGATGCGGTTGTGCCCGCCCGCGGCGAGGATCACCGCATCCGCGTGGATCAGGTAGCGGGTGCCGTCGACGAGGTCGAAGCCGTAGGCGCCGAACACGGCTCCGTCCTCGTTGACGAGGATGCGCGTGACGTACACGGTGTCCAGGATCGGGATCTCGAGCTGGGCGGCCCGGTTGACGAGCGTGCGCTGGATCTCGAGGCCGGTGTAGTCGCCCGCGAAGGCGGTCCGGCGGTAGGTGTGCGCGCCGAAGAAGCGCTGCGAGATGCGGCCGTCGTCCTCGCGGGCGAACGGCATGCCGTAGCGCTCGAGGTCCTGGATGCCGCGGGCGGCGTTGGAGGTGACGATCTCGACAGTGTGCGGGTTGGCGAGCTGGTAGGACTCGGTGATGGTGTCGGCCGCGTGCTGCTGCCAGCTGTCGTCGGGGTCCATCGTGGCGAGGGCGGCGTTGATGCCGCCGGCGGCGAGGGAGGTGTGCGCGTCCGACTTCGAGCGCTTGCCGAGCGCGAGGACGTCGACGCCCGCCTCGGCGAGCTCGATCGCGGCGCGCAGGCCCGATCCGCCGGTGCCGATGACGAGGACGGAGGTGGAGATCCGGCGCTCCGGTGCGGTGGTCTCTGAAATGGTCATGCTTCCACGCTAGGCACGGCGCTTCGATTACTCCAATGCATAATGCTGGGCACAGCCATGCGCATAGGGTATGCGTGTGGATCTCGAGCAGCTGACCGGATTCGCCGAGGTCGCCCGCCTCGGCAGCTTCACCCGCGCCGCCGAGGAGCTGCACCTCGCGCAGCCCTCGCTGAGCCGCCGGATCGCCGCGCTGGAGCAGGACCTCGGCTCCGAGCTCTTCCACCGGGCGCGCTCCGGCAGCACCCTCACACCGGCCGGCGAGCTGCTGCTGCCGCTCGCCCGGCGCATGCTCGCCGACGCCGGATCGGTGCGCCGCGAGCTGGCCGAGCTGGCCGGACTCGAGCGCGGCCGGGTGCGGTTCGGCGCGACGCCGACGCTCTGCATCAGCCTCGTCGCGGAGGTGCTGCACGCCTTCCACTCCGCGCATCCCGCCGTGGAGCTGCACCTCGCCGAGGACGGGTCGCGGAGCCTCTTCGACCGGCTGGCACGGGGCGAGCTCGACCTGGCGCTGGTGACGACCTCGACCGCGGCCGCTCCCGGCGCCTTCACGGTGACGCCGCTGCTCGTCGAGGAGCTCGTCGTGGTCTCCTCCGCCGCGGAGCCTCCCCTCGCCGCGACCGGCGCGCTCGACCTGGCGGCGGTAGCCCGCCTCCCGCAGATCGTCTTCAACTCCAGCTACGACCTGCGCCGCACGACCGACGCCGCGTTCGCCGCCGCGGGCCTGGAGCCGGACGTGGTGCTGGAGGGCGCCGAGATGGACGCGGTTCTGCGCTTCGCCGAGCGGGGCCTCGGCGTCGCGGTCGTCCCGGCGATGGTGCTGCAGGGGCGCCCGGGCCTGCGCTCGATCCGCATCGAGGAGCCGACGCTCGAGAAGCCCACGCTGACCCGGACGATCAGCCTCGCGCGCCCGGCGGACCTCGCGCCGACCGCCGCGGCGCGGGTCATGCAGGGCACCGTCGCGGCGACCGCCCGCGCCTTCGCCGCCCAGGCCGGCGGCACGATGCGCCTGGCCGACAGCCGCTGATCCAGCGGGGTCTCATCACCCCGCTGCGCGGCCGGCACATTCTGATCGAGCAGCCCCGGAGGGCGTATCGAGATCCCCCCGCACGCGCAGGAGCGCCCCCGGCCCCGCAGGGCCGGGGGCGCTCCCCGGTGGTTCAGCCGTGCGCTACGAGCACGGGCGCGCCGCGTACGGAGCGCTCACCTCCGTCTCGACGGGGGCGCCGTTCATCGTGGCCGTGGCCTCGACGGTCACCGCACCGGCGGGCAGGTTCGCCTGACGGGTGGTGAAGGCGTGCGACACGGTCTTGCCGGGCGCCACCGAGGTGAACGACTTCGTGCCGGACGCCGACGTGAAGGTCACGCCGACGGGGACGTCGGAGCCGTTGCTCGCCTGGACGGTGACGATCGCCTTGCCCGCGATGCAGCGGGTCGCAGCGCTCGCCGTGATGTCGAGCGCCGGAGCAGCCTCGCCCTCGGTGAAGGCGAAGGTGTCGAGCTCGAACAGGTCGCCGGAGGGTCCGGAGTAGCTGAAGAACACGTCGTGCACTCCGGTCGCTCCGGTCAGCGCGGCGCTGACGTCGGTCCACTCGCCGGTCGTCCCGTTCACCGCGACAGTGCCCGCGACGGGCCCGGTCTCGGAGTCGAGGCGGACGGTGACGGTGCCGCCGGCCTGCAGCGCCTTGGCCTTCGCGGTGAACGTCGCGGCTCCGGTGTCCCCGAAGTCGACGGCCGACAGCGCGGTCCAGTCGCCGTTGTCGAGGTCCTTCAGCACGAGGTTCTGGGTCGCGCCCGCGGCGGGGGTGCCGAGCGGCGCCGTCGCGATGCCCTTGCTCCAGCCGATGGTCTCGGCCGGGAAGGTGCGGTACGGATCGAAGTCCTTCACCTGGTCGACGCCCTTGTAGTCGCCGACCACCTGCTGCACCGTGCCGTCGGCGTTGAACTGCAGCTCCTGGATGTGCGGGCTGCGGTACCCCTGGGTGGTGTCGCCGTTGATCCGCTTGTTGAGCGTCGGCGCGTGGTAGGTGAAGTAGTACTTGCCGCCCAGCTCGAAGACCGACTGGTGGTTGTTGCCGCCGGTGCCGGCTCCGAAGAAGCGGCTCTGGTTCGGGAACATCACGCCGGCGTAGTTCTCCTTGGGCCAGGACATCGGGTCGTCCGAGATCATGTAGCCGATCTCGCCGCCGCCCGGGTAGCCGGGCTCGCGGGTCTGGTTGCCGCCGAAGTCGTTGCCGCCGAAGTGGGACGAGTACGAGAGGTAGTACTTGTCCTGGCGCTTGAACACCTGGGCCGCCTCGAACGCGACGGGCGCGTCCACGACGGCGGAAGTGCCCTGGGTCGAGATCATGTCGTCGCCGAGCTCGATCACGCGGATGTTCTTCGGGTTGTTGAAGCGCTCGGCCGCGGGGAGCGCGGTCGAGGCGGGTCCGCCTCCGAAGAACAGGTAGCCCTGGCCGTCGTCGTCGACGAGCGGTGCCGGGTCGAACTTCCACGCGACCGCCTCGGCGCCCGGGGTGGACGCGTTGATGAGCGTGGAGGTGCGCTGGCTGGTCCACGGACCCACCGGCGAGTCGCCGGTGATCACGTTGCTGGAGCCGCCGCCGTTGGCGTAGTAGAGGAAGTACTTGTCGACGCCGTTCACGGTCTTCTTCGCCATGCCGGGAGCCCACGAGTTGCCGGTGTAGGGCGCGACTCCGGTGGAGCCGGCGACCTGGATCTCGCCGTGGTCGGTCCAGTTGACGAGGTCGTCCGAGGAGATCACGGTGATCTGGTTGATCTTGCCGTAGTCGATGCCCGCCGAGACGCCCGTGGCGGGGTTCGGAGCGTAGCCCTGGGTGTCGTTCGTCATGTACATGTACACGCGGCCGTTCTCGACGAAGCCGAAGCCGTCGGCGCCGAACTTCCAGCCCATGAGCGGGTTGTGGTCGCCCGGGATCTTGCCCACGACCTCGATGGTGCGCGAGGCGGGCGCGGGCGGCGCCGCTCCGACCAGCGAGACGTCGTCGAGCTTGTAGTCCATGAGGTGCGTCTCGGGCGCGGCCGAGGGAGTCGCGGTCCACGGCGTCTCGAAGAAGAGGCGCGCGGTCGCGACGCTCTGCCCGGCGGGGATGGTGAACGATCCGTTGATCGTCGCCCACTGCCCCTTCGTGGCGGTGACGCTTGCGAGGTTCGTGTAGGTGCCTCCGCCGTAGTGCATGGTGGCGAAGAACTGCTTGGTCGCGGGGCTCGCGGCGTTCTCGTACTTGATCTGCGCCTTGACCTGGTAGGTCTGGCCGGCGACGACCTTGCCGCTGAGGTCCTGCATGGCGCCCGCGCCGGTGGTCGTGCGGCCGGTGACGAGCGCTGCGGCGGTGCCGGTGCGCGCATCCGTGGTCGTCGCGATGGTGCCGGCGTCGGCGGCGTTGCCGTTGTTGACGAACCAGCTGCTGACGCCGCTCTCGAAGCCGCCGTTGACGATGAGCTCCGCCTCAGCGGCGGACGAGGTCTGGGCGGCGAAGGGGGCCACCAGGAGCGCGGTCAGCGCGGCCGTGGCCAGCAGCCTCAGCCGCAACCGCCCCTTCGGAGCGGCTTCTCGTTGTGGTGATCTCACGGATCCTCCTTGATCGTGTCGTGCAGGAGATCGTCGGCGACGGGTGCCGCTGACGCGTTCGGGGGCGGGGGCGGCCGCGCGGGCCGCCCCCGGAGTGCTCAGCCGCAGGACGCGGCCGGATGGGGCGCTCTCACCGTGGTCGTCACCGGCTCGCCGTCGACGGTGGCGGTCGCGGTCACGACCACCTCGGCGGCGGGGACCGAGGCCGCCCGCGTGGTGAAGGCGTGACTCGTCGTGGCGCCGGGTGCGAGCGCGGCGACCGTCTTCGTGCCGGACGCGCTCTCCATCCGGAGGGCGACGGGCACGTCGTCGGCGTTGGTCGCCCGCACGGTCACGACGACCTTCCCGGCGATGCAGCGGGTCGCGGCGGCGGCGGTCACGTCGAGCGACGCCTCCTTCAGAGTCCCGAGGCGCGCCAGCTGGTAGCTGAGCGCGCGCTCCGGGGCGTCGATCTGGTTCTGCGATCCCGCGGTGCCGACCGCCTGCGCCTTCGCGAGGACCGACTGGAGGTCGGACCAGGCATCGGCCGGGTAGTCGTCGGAGCGGAGCGTCGCCGCGTGGGCGACGGCCGCGTCGAGCTGCGAGCGGTCGAGCGCCTTCCCCTCCGAGGAGAGGGTGTCGCTCAGGAGGAACTCGTCGACGTCGACGTGGCCGCCGGCGGTCTTCGTCGCGTAGCTGAACAGCCCGAGGCGGTGGCCCATGAAGTGCGTGAGCTGACCGTCGAGGGTCTGCGGGCCGACGCGGCTGCCGAGCTTCGTCCAGCTCGTCCCGTCGAGGCTGTACGAGAAGGTCGTCCAGAGCTGTCCGGCCGGGGCCGAGAGCTCGAGGTCGGCCTTCAGGCGCACCTGCGAGGCGTCGCCGAGGGCGGCGGTGGTGCCGGGGAGGAAGGACTCCACGGCCGCCTGGTCGAACGTGGTCGCGAACGGCTGACTGCGGTTCACGACGCCGACGGTGGTGACGCCGTCCACGCGCTTGACCGCGACGTAGGAGAAGCCGCGGTTGTAGGCCGCGAGCCCGGCGACGTCGCCGTCCTTCATCCCGGAGACGTCGAACGCCGCCTCCGCCGACTGCTTCGGAGCCACGATGCGCTGGGAGAGCGTGTTGCGCGCCTCCTCCAGGTACGTCATCTCGGGCGAGCCCGAGAGACGCGTGTGCGCGGCCGTTCCGCTGAGCACCTTCCCGTTGGTGAGGCGGAGCCAGCCCTCGCGCTCGGTCAGCGACCAGTAGCGGTTGTCGGGGGCGTGGTTCCACTGCCAGGGGAGGGCGAGGGTCGAGCCGTTCGGCTCGATCTCGGCGGCCGTCGGGCGCTCGAGGGTGGGAGCGGCGCCGACGAGCGAGACGTCGTCGAGCAGGTACTCGGTGCTCGAGGACGCCGGCTGCGGATTGCCCCACGGCGTCTCGACGGCGAACTTCACGCTGCCGACGTTCGCGGTCTCGGGCACCGTGTAGGTCCCCGTGATCGTCGTCCACTGCCCCTGCGTGACGGCGGCGGAGGCCATCGTCACGGGTCCCGCGCCGAAGTCGGCGCAGAGGTTGAAGCGGACCGACGCGGGGCCGGTCGTGTACTTCACCTTCGCGGACACGGTGTAGGTCACGCCGCGCTGCAGCTTGTTCGCGAGCACCTGACTCGGGCCTGAGCCGTTGAGCGTGCGGGTGCCCGCGCGGAGCGCGGCGGTGCCGGACGCCGGGTCGGTCGTGTCGGCCGACAGCGTCGCGCCGAACTGGCCTGCCCACGGCGCCGTCCCCGACTCCGCTCCCGGGTTCTGGAGCAGCTGCACGCCGAGCAGCGACGCGTCGTAGGAGGGCGCGGGCGGGATCGTCCACGACTCGTCCTGGTAGGCCTTCGCCGGGGCGTCGTTGTCGAAGTCGTCCGAGACGACGATGCTCTTCTGCCGCTCGAACAGCTCCTCCTCGGGGCTGAGGCGGATCGGCTTCGGGAAGCTCCCGCCCACCGGCACCGAGCCGTTCGTCCCGAACGTCGGCCAGCCGTCCTTCCACGTCGCCGGGATGAGCCCGGGGATGCGGCCGGTCGGGAAGCTGTCGCGGAAGAACATGCCGTGCCAGGCGGTCGAGCCGTCCTCCTTCGCGATCGGCACGAGGCTCCCCTGGGCGAACCCGCTGGAGTTCAGCACGCCCTTGCCCTCGTAGGGGTTGCTGCCGTCGGCGGTCGCGTAGCGGCCCAGCAGCTCGGACGAGCGGAACAGCGCCACCTGGCGGCCCTGGCCCGAGGGCCAGGTGATGATGACGATGTAGTACTGCCCGTCGATGTACTGCACCTGCGCGCCCTCGAACAGGCCGCCGAGGTAGCCGGCTCCCGGGTAGTCCGAGGTGCGGAGGATGTTCGGGTACTCGGCGACGACGGTCGTCAGGTCCTCGCTCAGCTTCACGGCGCTGGTGGATCCGGAGCCGTAGAAGATGTACGGCGTGCCGCCGTCCGCGTCGTCGAAGAACAGCGACGGGTCGTGGAAGGCGCGGCCGAGGGCTGTGCGGGTCCAGGCTCCGTCCTCGATGTCGTCGGTCGAGTAGAGGTAGGAGCCGCCGAGGTTGTTGGTGTTGAAGACCGCGTAGTAGCGGCCGTCGTGGTACCGGAGCGACGAGGCCCACTGGCCGTTGCCGTAGGAGTTCTGCCCGTTCCGGAGCGAGAAGCGGTCGCCGATCTCGAGCCGGTCGAAGACGTAGTTGACGATCTCCCAGTTGACGAGGTCGTAGGACTTCATGATCGGGGCGCCCGGGCTGAGGTGCATCGTGGTGCTGATCATGTAGTAGATGTCGCGGCCCTCGTCGTTCTCGGACGCGGGCACGCGCTCGACGCTGACGTCGGGCACGTCGGCGTTCAGCAGCGGCACGGAGTAGGTGCCGTCGCCGCGGTCCGTCGACGTGTAGGAGGCCTTCGGCGACCAGGCGCCGGCCGCGGTCGCCGGAGCCGCGCCGGAGGCGAGCAGGCCCGCCGCGAGGAGGGCGCCGATCGCCGTGGAGGCGACTGCGCGCATCGGGGTCATTCGAACAGCGACAGCGTCAGGACGGAGGAGTAGTCGCCGGGGGCGACGTCGGCCTCGGTCTTCAGGGTGAGGCCCGCGGACACGGTCCAGGACCCGTCCGTCGCGGTCTCCTGCGAGTCGAGCGACAGCGCGAGCAGCTCCTGGTCGAACAGGCCCACGGCGTCGGCACCCTCGTCGAGGATCGTGTCGACCGGGTCGCCCTCGGACACGAGGCCCGACTCGCCGCCGTCCACGAGGACCGGCGTCCAGCCGAGGTGGTCGGAGGAGATGTCCTCCTGGTCCGCGTCGCCGGTGAAGGCGCTCGCCGAGCCGAGGACGTACCAGCCGGCTCCGGCCGGGATCTCGTCGACGGTCCGGGTGTCCGTCACGGTCACGTCGGGCAGCTGCCCCGTGAAGGCGCGCACGGTCGGGGTGGAGCCCTCCTCGGCGAGCGTGGCGGAGGTGCCGTCGATCGACATCGAGAGGGCGCCGGGCTGCTCCAGCTCCTCGATGCTGACGTTCACGTCGACGTCGTCGGAGCCGTACTCGGTGTCGGCGGCCGCGGCCGCGGCGGCGACGCCGGACAGGAGCAGGCAGCCGGCGAGAGCTGCGCCCGAGCGGACGAGCCAGAGGGGTCGGGGGGTGCGTCGCGTGGACATGGTGTTCCTCACTCGATCGGCATCGTCGCCGATCAGGTCGAGCGCCGGACGGCGCGGAGTGGTGGCGCGGCCCGAGGCCGCGAGAGGACGGAGCGCGGCGCAGCCCGAGGGGCGTTCGGCCGCGCCTGGAGCGCAGGACGCGCGGAGAGCGGCGGACGGCTCGTGCGCGGCGGCTTCCACAGCGTGGCCACGCGAGCTCCAGCTCTCGACCCCCTCAGCACTGAGGGGAGAAAGGCTGCCCGACACTCGTCTCTCTCGACTGCTGAGCTTTCCCTCAGCTAGTCTTGCGGGCAATGTTACCGGGAACATTCCCGATTGCAAGGACGTGTTCTCAACCGTCCGGAGCAGCGCAGCGAGGCGATCACCGCGTTCCGCCGCGGCCGGGCGGGGACGGCGGGAGGGGACGAGGATGTCCGCAGGGGCGGCGACGGCGGAGGCCGAGCAGGAGGTCGTGACGACGGAGTGCGCGGAGCGCTCGGGCGTCATCGGCGTGCTCCTGGGCGACTTCGAGCCGTTCGGCACGGAAGTGCTGCAGGGAGTGGCGACGGCGCTCCGGGGGACCCGGTTCGACCTCCTCGCCGGCAGCGGGGCGAGCCGCCGGGGCCGGGCGGGCTGGGAGCAGGAGTCCCTGCGGCGCCTCACCGAGGCGCACGTAGCGGGAGCGATCCTGGTGACTCCCTCCGGCGTGATCCCCTCGTCGGACCTGCCGCTCGTCGTCGTGGATCCGCTGACCGCGCAGACCGAGCTGCATTCGGTGGCGACCGACGACTTCGGCGGAGCGCAGCTGGCGACGAGCCACCTGATCGGGCTCGGCCATCGCCGCATCGGCTTCGTCGCGGGCCGCCCCGACCTGGAGTCGTCGCACCGGCGCGGCGCCGGCTACCAGCGGGCGCTCGCGGACGCCGGCCTCCCCTACGACCCCGCGCTCGTACGGGTCGGCTACTACCGGCACGACCCCTCCCTCGCCGCCGCCCACGAGCTGCTGCTGCTGCCCGACCGCCCGACGGCGGTCCTCGCCGCGAACGACGCCTCCGCCATCGCCGTGATCGAGGCGGCCCGGGCGCTGGGCCTCTCGGTGCCGGGGCAGCTGTCGGTCGTGGGCTACGACGACGTGCCCGACGCCTCCCGGGTGGTCCCCGCGCTCACGACGGTGAGGCAGCCGCTGCACCGCGTGGGGCGCGCGGCCGCCCGGGCGCTCCTGACGCTGATCGACGGCGGGAGCGTGGCCGAGCAGCACGTGCGGCTGCGCAACAAGCTCGTGCTCCGCGGGTCGACGGCGCCTCCCGCCGAGGGCCCGCCGTCCGGCTGACTCCTCCCCCTCCCCCAGCCGGCGGGAATACGCTCGGCGCATGAACCAGCAGCGCACTCCGGTCACGGTCACGGTCACGGGAGCGGGAGGCGCCATCGGCTACGCGCTCCTTTTCCGCATCGCCTCGGGTCAGCTCCTCGGGCCGGACGTCCCCGTCCGCCTGAACCTGCTCGAGATCCCCTCCGGCCTCCGCGCGGCCGCGGGCACGGCGCTCGAGCTGCAGGACGGCGCCTTCCCCCTCCTCCGCGGGATCGAGGCGACGGACGACCCGGCCGCGGCGTTCGACGGCGCGAGCGTCGCCCTCCTCGTGGGCGCCCGGCCGCGCAGCGCGGGCATGGAGCGCGCCGACCTGCTCGCCGCGAACGCGGGCATCTTCGGGCCCCAGGGCGCCGCGTTGAACGCGCACGCCGCCTCCGACATCCGCGTGCTGGTCGTCGGCAACCCGGCCAACACCAACGCCTGGATCGCGCGGCGCAGCGCCCCGGACATCCCCGCCGGCCGCTTCACCGCGATGACGCGCCTCGACCACAACCGGGCGGTCGCGCAGCTCGCCGCGAAGCTCGACGCCCCCGTCGACGCGATCGAGGGCGTCGCGATCTGGGGCAACCACTCCGCCTCGCAGTACCCCGACGCGACGCACGCCACCGTCGGCGGACGGCCGGTGCCCGAGCTGGTCGACGCGGAGTGGCTGCACACGGAGTTCGAGCCGCGGGTCGCCAAGCGCGGCGCCGAGATCATCGAGGTCCGCGGAGCCTCCTCGGCCGCGTCCGCCGCCTCCGCCGCGATCGATCACGTGCGCGACTGGGTCGACGGCACGTCGTGGACCTCGGCCGCCGTCGAGTCGGACGGCTCCTACGGGGTGGAGGAGGGGCTGATCTCCTCGTTCCCGGTCCGCTCCGTCGACGGCGAGTGGCGGATCGTCGAGGGGCTCGAGATCGACGCGCACTCCCGCGCGCGGATCGACGAGTCCGTGCTCGAGCTGCGCGCCGAGCGCGACCAGGCGCTGGCGTTCCTCGCGTCCTGACGCGCCCCTCCCCGTCCTGTCGCCACGGGATGCCACTCCGGTGCGCCTCGCGCGACGTGTCGCGTACCGGAGCGGCATCTCGAGGAGGGGCTCAGCGGCGCTTCTCCGGAGTGGGGAGGGTGCCGGAGGCGCGGGCGGCCTCGTACCAGGCGTGCGCCTCCTCCTGGCGCTCCGCCTCGGCGCCGGTCGCGATCGCCGCGCGCACGTGCTCGGGCCCGTAGCCGAACGACGCGACCAGGTCGGCGGCGTGCGGGCGGATGCGGGCGAGCAGCCGGTCGATGTAGGACGTCACCGCGACCGCTCGCTGCGACGACAGGCGCCCGTGGATGAGGTACCAGTCGAGGTGCTTCTCGATCAGGCCCAGGCCGAACAGGTCGCGGAGCCAGGTGAGGACGGTGCGCGTGCCCGCATCCTCGACGCCGGCGAGCGCCTCCGTGAACGCCTCCCACTGCAGCAGCTCGGCGTGCGCGCGCGCCGCCTCGATGAGCTCGCTCTGGTGCGCGTTGAACAGGCGGGCCGCCTCGTCGGAGGGCAGCTTCGACGCCGGGCGCAGCCGTGAGGCGATCCCCGCGACCATGCTCTCGACGCGGCCGGTGAGCAGCTCGCGCTGGTCCTCCCGCAGCTGGCCGACCGAGCGGGCCGTCGATCCGCGATCGGCGACGACCTGGGCCAGACGGCGCAGACCCGAGTTGTCGACGGTCGCCCCCGCGACCTGCGAGGCGGCGTAGCGCGCCAGCTCCGCGGGCTGGGCGCCCTTGAAGCGGCGGCCGACGTCGGTCAGCAGGCGCTTGGCGACCAGCTGGAGGAGCACGGTGTTGTCGCCCTCGAAGGTCGCGTACACGTCGAGGTCGGCGCGCAGCTGCGTGAGCCGGTTCTCCGCGAGGAAGCCCGCGCCTCCGCAGGCCTCGCGCGCCTCCTGCAGCGTGTCGAGAGCGTGCCAGGTCGAGAGCGCCTTCAGCCCCGCGGCGAGGGTCTCGAGGTCCTGCCGCGACTGCTCGGTGTCGTTAGCGCCGGAGAAGACCTCGTCGAACGCCGTCAGCAGCTTCTCGTGCGCGAAGGCGGCGGCGTAGGTGGTGGCCAGGCGCGGCAGGAGGCGGCGCTGGTGCCGCTGGTAGTCGAGCAGCACCTCCTCCCGCTCGCCGCCGCCGGTGAACTGGCGGCGCTGGTCGCCGTAGGTCACGGCGACCGTCAGCGCGATCTTCGCCGCGGCGACCGAGGCTCCGTCGAGCGAGACACGGCCCTGCACGAGCGTGCCGAGCATGGTGAAGAAGCGGCGGCCCGGGCTCGCGATCGGCGAGGAGTAGGTGCCATCGGCGGCGACGTCGCCGTAGCGGTTCAGCAGGTTCTCGCGCGGGACGCGGACGCCGTCGAAGTGGAGGCGGCCGTTGTCGATCCCGTTCAGACCGCCCTTGAGGCCGTCGTCCTCCCCGCCGACGCCGGGCAGGAACGCGCCCTGCTCGTCGCGGATCGGGACGAAGAAGGCGTGGACGCCGTGGTTCACCCCGCGGGTGACCAGCTGCGCGAAGACGACCGCCGCGCGCCCGTCCACCGCCGCGTTGCCGAGGTAGTCCTTCCACGCCGCGCGGAACGGAGTCCGCAGCACGAACTCGCCGTCCTCGTAGGTGGCGGTCGTGGCGATCGACGCGACGTCGGAGCCGTGCCCGGTCTCGGTCATCGCGAAGGCGCCCGGGATCTCGAGGCTCATGATCCCCGGCAGCCACTTCTCGTGGTGCGGGCGGGTGCCCAGGTGCAGGACCGCGGCGCCGAAGAGTCCCCACTGCACGCCGGACTTGATCTGCAGCGACGGGTCGGCGGTGACCAGCTCCTCGAAGCCGGCGATGTTGCCGCCGTGATCGGCCTCGCCGCCGAGGTCGACCGGGAAGGCGCGGTGCACGCCGCCCTCGGCCGCGAGCACGCGCATCTGCTCCGAGACGCGGAGGCGGTGCTCCTTCATCGGGAGGCCGTCGGTGCGGTGCAGCTCGGGGCGGGCGGTCAGAGCGCGGCTGGCGAGGCGCTGCTCGCGCCAGGCGCCGAGGAGGGTCTCGCCGAGGGCGGCGACGTCGACGGCGGGGGCGCCGTCCTCGTCCAGGCGCGCATCGACCTCGGAGCCGAGGGAGTCCACCGGCGGCGTGGGCGCGATGGAGCCCGATTGGGAGCGCCGGGCCCGCGTGCGCCCGGTGGCCGCCCGGTCGGCGGCGTCGGCGGCGGAGCGGGGGTGGGGAGCGGTGCTGACCATGGTGTTCGTGTCCCTTCGACCGTCTGCGGTTCGGGCCGCTCCCGGTGCGTCGTGCGCCGACGGGCGCGGCAGCGGAGGCGGTCCTCGCACGGTAGGTCGCGCGGCGGCGCGGCGGAAACGTTCCGTCGCCCGGGCACAAACGGCGCCGGGCGGAGGCGGAAGCGCGTTGTCGGAACCGACCAGGCGGAGGCGGGGCGCCTCGTCTGTGCGCTGGACGGGCTGTCCCTGCCGACGGGAGCGGAGGAGGGGGCGGCTCGTCCGTGTGCTGAACGGGCTGTCCCTACGGGCTGCTTCTGCGGAGGAGGGACGCCGCACCGGAGGCCGCCTCGCTAGTCTCTCGGCATGAGCGAGCCGCCGCTGCCTCCCCCTCCGCCCGCCCGACACCCGGCGGCCGGGCCGCCCGCGGACGTCGCGGCAGCGCCTCCCCGGACTCCGGGTGCGCCGCCCGTGGACGTCGCGGCCGCGCCTCCCGCGCCTCCGGCCGCGCCGGGATCCGGGGTTCCGCATGGGCGCCCGGTCCGCGTCTGGGACCTGGTGCTGACGATCGTGCTGATCCTCGTGGCCTCCGCGGTGACGCTGCTGCTGTCGTTCTTCGGGCTGTTCTTCGCGATGGCCAGCGACTCGTGCGGCGGATCGAACTCCTGCGACATCGGCCTGATCGAGGGCGGGGTGGTCCTCGCCGCAGGAGGAGTGTGGGTGCCGTTCCTCGCGGCGCTGGCCGTCTCGATCGTGCTGCTGGTGCGGCGGCGCATCGCGTTCTGGGTGCCGGTGGCGGGCCTCGCGGTGTCGTTCTGCTGCACGCTGCTCGGCGGGTGGATGGCGTCGACGGGCGCGGGCGGCTGAGGGCGCTCGCCGACGCCTCGGACCGAGGACGCTCGCGTCGGTGACGAGATGGGCACGATCGCCGACGCGGAGCCCGGAACACGGTCGCCCGCGCCGGCGCCCGCCTCCGTCGCGGGTGGTGAACCGCGCGCCTCAGCGATGGATCAGTAGCTGTCCCAGCCGGGCTCCCAGTCGGGCTCGTCCGGCGGCACCCAGTCGTCCTCCGGCGGCTGAGCGGCGGACACCGGCGGACCGGACGACTCGCGGCCGAACGAGGGCTTCGCCCCTTGCGAGCGGGACGACCCGCCACGGGCGGCCGGCGCGCGGCGGGGAGCGGGGGCCTCCTCACCGGGTTCCGGGACGGCGATCTCGGGGCTCTCCCCCGCGACGACGGCGAGAACGGCCTCGCCGTAGGTGAGCAGCTTCTTCTGGCCGACGCCGCCGATGATGCTGAGCGCGTCCATCGTCGCCGGCTCGGCGGTCGCGATCTCGCGGAGGGTCGCGTCGTTGAAGACGATGTAGGCCGGGACCGCCTGCGCGCGGGCCTGCGCGGCGCGCCACTCCCGGAGCCGCTCGAACAGCGGCTGAGCCTCGCCCGACAGCTCGGCGACGGTGGACCGCCCGGAGCGGGAGGATCCGCTGGAGCGGGCCGGCTTCTCCGGCTCCTGCCGCAGCTCGACCTTCCGCTCGCCGCTGAGGACGGAGCCGGACGCGGGCGTGAGCACGAGAGTGCCGAAGCCGTCGTCGTTCACGCCGAGCAGGCCCTGCGCGAGGAGCTGGCGGGCGACTCCGCGCCACTGGGTGTCGCTGAGCTCGGCGCCGATGCCCCAGGTGGCCAGGCCGTCGTGCTGGTGCTGAGTGGTGCGCGGCGTGGTCTTGCCGCGGAGGACGTCGATGATGTGTCCGGCGCCGAACTGCTGGTTGCGCTCCCGCTTGAGGCGGACGACCGTCGACAGGAACTTCTGCGCCGCGACGGTGCCGTCCCAGGAGGCGGGCGGCTCGAGGCAGGTGTCGCAGTTGCCGCAGGCGGTGCTCTCCTGGCCGAAGTAGGCGAGCAGGTTCACCCGGCGGCACTGGACCGTCTCGGAGAGCGCGAGCATCGCGTCCAGGTGCGCGGACATCCGCCGACGGTGCGCCAGGTCTCCCGGCGACTCGTCGATCATCCGGCGCTGCTGCACCACGTCCTGCAGGCCGTAGGCGAGCCAGGCGGTGGACGGCAGTCCGTCGCGGCCGGCGCGACCCGTCTCCTGGTAGTAGCCCTCGACCGACTTGGGCAGGTCGATGTGCGCGACGAACCGCACGTCCGGCTTGTCGATCCCCATGCCGAAGGCGATGGTCGCGCAGACGATGACGCCCTCCTCGCGGAGGAACCGCGACTGGGCGGCGGCGCGCACCCGCGAGTCGAGGCCCGCGTGGTACGCGACGGCGTCGAAGCCCGCCGAGCGCAGCGCCTCGGCCGTCGCCTCGACGCTCTTGCGGGAGAGGGCGTAGACGATGCCCGCGTCGTGCGCGTGCTCGCGCCGCAGGAAGTCGATCAGCTGCTTGCGCGGCTCGACCTTGTTGACGATCCGGTACTGGATGTTCGGGCGGTCGAAGCTCGAGACGAAGTGGCGGGCGGCGCCGAGGTGCAGGCGCGAGGTGATCTCGCGGTGCGTCGCCTCGGTGGCGGTCGCGGTGAGGGCGATGCGCGGGACGTCGGGCCAGCGCTCGGCGAGCTCGCCCAGTGCGAGGTAGTCGGGGCGGAAGTCGTGGCCCCACTGGCTGACGCAGTGGGCCTCGTCGATCGCGAAGAGGGCGATCCGGCCGCGGGCGAGGAACTGCTTCATGCCCTCGTTGCCCAGGCGCTCCGGGGCGACGTAGAGCAGGTCGAGCTCGCCGTCGAGGTAGGCGCGCTCGACGCGGCTGCGCTCGCCCGCGTCCTGGGTGGAGTTGAGGAACTCGGCGCGGACGCCGTTCGCGCGGAGGGCGTCGACCTGGTCCTGCATCAGCGCGATGAGCGGGGACACGACCACGCCGGTGCCGGGGCGCACGATGGCGGGGATCTGGTAGCAGAGCGACTTGCCGCCGCCGGTGGGCATCAGGACGACGGCGTCGCCGCCTCCGATGACCTGCTCGACGATGGCCTGCTGCTCGCCGCGGAAGGAGCCGTAGCCGAAGACCTTCTCGAGGATCGCCTGCGCCTCGGAGGATCCGGATCCCGGGGCGCCGCTCGCCGCGTCGCTCCGGACGCCGCCGCGGGACTCCGCCGAGGGGTCGGCGAGCGGCGGGGCGGGGAGGGCTGTCGCGGTGGGCTCTGTCACCCGGGGAACTCTACCCGCCGCCTCCGACGCCGCCCCGGGGGTCCGGGGAACTGTGGAGAAGGGCCGCAGGGAGGGAGCTGGGGAGGCTGCTGCGGGGAGGTCGGGGTTCTTCTGCGGCGCCCGGCTCAGAGGTCGGTGAGGGTGCGGGTGTCGCCGTCCCAGAAGCGGACGCCCGCGAGGCCGACGGTGAACGGCTCGCCGAGGAGGGGGACGGCGTCGCCGAGCTGCTCGGCGCGGAGGCGGCGAGAGACGCTGATGTGCGGCGTCCAGGCGTCCGGCAGCGAGGTGTCGACGCCGCCCGGCACGAGGCGCGTGGCACGGCCGTGCAGCGCGTCGAGGGCGGGCGAGCGGACCACTCCCCAGGCGAGGACGAAGCGCCCGGCGTGCGGGAAGAGGAGGACGGCACCGAGGTCGGCCGTCGCCGGCAGCGGACCGAGCGCGCCCGGCTCCGGGGCGGTCAGCTCGGGCCCGGCGATAAGGGTGAGGTGCGGGCGGTTGCTGGCGGACGTGTGCAGTGCGAGGCTCGGGACGCCGGCCGCCTCGAGCGCCTCCCACTGGCTGCGGACGCGAGCCTCCGACTCCGGATCGAGGAGGACTTCGAGGCTGCGCATGTCCACATTCTGCCGCGGCTCCCGTGTGCGGGCCTTCGCGGGCGCGCGGCCACTCGCGGGGTGCGCGCGGTCCTCGCCGGCTCCCGCGAGTGTGCAGGAGTCGTCGCACTCGCAAGCACGCAGGAGTTGTCGCACTCGCCCTCGACTGCGACGACTCTTGGAGACTCGACACTCGTCCACTCGAGCGACCCTCGAGTGCGCAGAAGTCATCGTGCTCGCGCTCGACTACGACGACTCTTGAGTGCTTGGCACTCGGCGCTCCCGCGAGTGTGCAGGAGTTGTCGCACTCGAGCTCGAGTGCGACAACTTTCGCGCACTCGCGGGGGCGGGGAGCGGGGCGGAGACGGGGAGCGGGCGGGCACCGCCCACCCGCGCCCCGCCACCCGCGTCAGCCGATCGTCACGAGGGCGGCGAACAGCTCCGGCGCTCGGCGGTCGACGATCCGACCGCCGACGCGGATGCCCACCAGCGCGAAGACGGTGCCCAGCACGAGGGCGGCCGCCAGTCCGATCAGGCCGAAGGCCGGGTCGCCGCCGATGAGCGAGATCGCGCCGAGGACGATCGACGGGAGCGCCAGCAGACCGGTCGCGGCCATGCTCCCCAGCATCACGACGCTCGAGATCATCCCGGAGCCCGGCGGCGTCTTCAGCGGGCTGTCCCCCGGCCCGGGCACGGGGTAGACGACGAGCGACGAGGCGACGCTCGACACTCCGAACCCGCTGAGAACGAGGGCCAGCGCCATGCCCAGCACGGCCGGGATCGCGTCGGCGCGTCCCGCGTACAGCGCGGTGCCCACCGCCACGACGACCACCGCAGGGACGCCGATGATCGCGGCGGCGATGACGCGACCGGCGCGGTCGGCCGACCCCGTCACTCCGGAGCTGACGTGCGCCGCCCAGGCGGTGCCGTCGTACGACACGTCGGCGCAGAGGGTCACGCCGAAGATCAGGCCGACGAGCACGGCCGAGAGCAGCACGAAGGTGTCGCCGCCGCTGCCGATCGCGGAGTAGAACACCGCGAGGACGACGACGGCGGGGATGACGAGGAGCCCGCGGCTGTAGCGCGGGTCGCGCCACCAGTAGCCGAGGGCACGCGCGGCGACGGCGCCGGTCGGGGTGCCGGGGAAGCGCCCGAACAGGCCCAGGCCCGCGGATCCGGAGGCGGAGTGCGCGCCGGACGCGGCGGGCTCCGCGAGCGCGTGCCGCAGCGCCCGGGCCCACGCCCAGACGAGGACGGCCAGCGTCGCGAGCCCGATCAGCAGGCGCGCGATCGCCGCGACCCAGTCGCCCGAGACGACGGATCCGGGGACGGCCCAGATCGCGCCGAGCGGCGACCAGCCGAGGGCGCCCGCGATCACGGGCAGGACGTCCAGGCCGTCGCGGATCACGTTGGTCAGGCCGAAGAAGAGCGGTCCGAGCAGGATGACGACGACGAGCACGACGCCGCCGATCACCTCGCGGTAGCGGCGGCTCGAGCCCAGGCCCGTGGTGAGCGCGCCGATCAGGCGGGACGCGACCACGCAGGTCGCGACGCCGATCACCGCGGCGACGAGGCCGGGCAGGATGCCGATCGGACGGCTCCACCAGGCAGCCGCGGAGGCGAGCGCCCCGAGCGTGGTCACCACGCCGGGGATGCCCGCGAGGCCCGCGGCGGCGAGCCCGAGGAGGAGGGTCCGCAGCGGGATCGGGAAGGTCGCGAGGGTGGGCAGGTCGAGGCTCTGGTCGGAGCCGGACAGGAAGATCGGCCCGAGCACCCAGCCGAGGATCAGAGCGGAGCCGCCGAGGACGATCGCGACGTTCGCGAACGCCGGGTCCGTGCCTCCGAGCGCGACCAGGCCGGCCGCGACCAGGCCGAGCACCGCGATCGCGTAGAGACCGCCGAGGATCACGCCGATCAGCTGCCACACGTTCCGCGTCAGCGAGTTGCGGAGCAGGAGCAGCCGCAGCCTCAGGAGATGCGCAACCATGCCGGTCCCTCCTGGTGGGTGCGGCCGCCGACCAGCTCGACGAAGCGCTCCTCGAGGCTGGAGCCGGCGCGGACCTCCTCGAGGGTGCCGGAGGCGAGCACGCGGCCGTCGGCGATGACGGCGACCCGGTCGCACATCCGCTCGACGAGGTCCATGGAGTGGGACGAGACGATGACCGTGCCGCCCGACGCGACGAAGCCGGTGAGGATGTCACGGATGTTCGCCGCCGAGACCGGGTCGACCGACTCGAACGGCTCGTCGAGCACCAGGAGGCGCGGGGCGCGCACGAGCGCGCAGGCGAGCGCGATCTTCTTGGTCATGCCCGCGGAGTAGTCCACGACGAGCGTGCGGTCGGCCGGATCGAGGCCGAGCAGGGCGAGGAGGTCGTCGGTCCGCTCGACGACGACGGAGCGCTCGAGCCCGCAGAGCAGGCCGTAGTAGGTGACGAGCTGGAGACCGGTGAGGCGGTCGAACAGCTTGACGCCGTCGGCGAGGACGCCGATCAGCCGCTTCGCCTCGAGGGTGTCCTTCCAGACGTCGACCTCGTGGATCGTGACGACGCCGCTGTCGGGGCGGAGCAGGGCCGTGGCCATCGAGAGGGTCGTCGTCTTGCCCGCGCCGTTGGGGCCGACGAGCCCGAAGAAGGAGCCGGCGGGGACGTCGAGGTCGATGTCCTTCACGGCCTCCTTGTCGCCGAAGCGCTTGCGGAGGCCGCGGATCCGCAGGGCGACCTCGCCGTGGCGGCCGGAGGCCTCGGGGGCGGCCCACGCGGGGGTCGCGGAGTCGGTGTGCGCGGAGTCGGTGTGCGCGGCAGCGGTGCCGTCGGCGGCGGTGCGCGCGGCGGGGCTCTCGGTGTCCGTGCCGTCCTGGGGAATGCCGGGGGGCGTCGTCCCGTCCATGTGTGTCCCTTCCGGGCCGCGGTGGGCGGCCGCTCCTCCACCCTAGGCAGGCGCTGCGGCCGGGGCATCCGTCCCGCGATGGAGTCGCGCTGCCCCGGCCCCTCGGCGGGGCGGGGCGGAGCACGGCCGCCTACGCTGGCCCCATGCCCACGCTCCTCCTCGTCCGGCACGGACGCACCACCGCGAACACCGCGGGGATCCTCGCCGGACGCACCGCGGGAGTGCGGCTCGACGACGTCGGACGCACGCAGGCGGCGCGCACCGGGGAGCGGCTGGCGGCGGTCGAGCTCGCGACCGTGGTGTCGAGCCCGCTCGAGCGGTGCCGGCAGACCACGCGCTTCGTCCTCGAGCGGCAGACGGGATCGCCGGCGACCGCGATCGACAAGGGCATCACCGAGTGCGACTACGGCGACTGGTCGGGGCGCTCGCTGCGGGATCTCGCGACGGAGCCGCTCTGGGCGACGGTGCAGAACCAGCCCTCCGCGGTGGTGTTCCCCGGCGGCGAGGGGATGCTCGCGATGCAGGCCCGGGCCGTGTCGGCGATCCGCCGCCACGACGCGGCGGTGGCGGAGGAGCACGGGGCCGGCGCGGTGTGGGCGGCGGTCAGCCACGGAGACACGATCAAGGCGATCCTCGCGGACGCGCTCGGCATGCACCTCGACCTCTTCCAGAGGCTCAGCGTCGGACCGGCGTCGGTGTCGATCATCCGCTACGGCGCGGGGCGGCCCGAGGTCGTCTCGATGAACACGGACGCCGGGGACCTGGGCTGGCTGCGGAAGGCGGCCCCCGTGGCGGACGCCGCCGTGGGGGGCGGGGCGGGGCACGAGTAGGCGCGGTTCGGTAGGGCCGCTTCAGGGCTCGATCGAGCGGCAGGGATGCGGGTGCTCGCCGACGATGGATCTCGATGCGCCCGCTCCGCGGGGGGCTCGGCCAGCAGAAGAGACGGCTGCTCGATCAGCAGGCCGCCCGAGCCCGACGCGCAGCCACTGCGGAGGCGGGCGCTCGTAGACTGGGGGCATGCCTCCGATCGTGCACGGATTCGACTGGCCCGATCGCGTCGTCGTGGGGACCGTCGGCTCACCCGGCTCGCGCTCCTTCTACCTCCAGGCCAAGACCGGGCCCCGCGTGGTCAGCGTCGGCCTCGAGAAGCAGCAGTCGGCCCTCCTCGCCGAGAAGATCGACGAGATCCTCGACCAGCTGATGACCGCCCAGGGCAACCCGGTCAGCGTCCCCGCCGGCACTCCCCCGGAGCTCGTCGACAACGACCCGCTCGACCAGCCCGTGGAGCCCGAGTTCCGCGTCGGCGGTCTCAGCCTCGGCTGGGACCCGTCCACCGCGCAGATCGTGATCGAGGCCTACCCGCTGACCGAGGCGGAGGACGACTCCGAGGAGGAGCCCGAGCCCACCGAGATGCTGCAGGTGAAGATCCCGGTCGGCACGGCGCGCGCCTTCGCGAAGCGAACCCTCGAGGTCGTCGGCGCCGGACGTCCGCTCTGCCCCCGCTGCGGCGAGCCGATGGATCCCGACGGGCACGACTGCCCGCTCGCATGAGCGACCCGGGCGGGCTCGACGGCGAGCTGGAGCTGGCCGGCCGGATCACGATCGCCTCGAACGCGACGTTCCTCGCGCAGCTCGGCGAGACGTCCGTCGTCTACAAGCCGATCTCGGGCGAGAAGCCGCTGTGGGACTTCCCGGACGGCGTGCTGGCGGGCCGCGAGGTCGCCGCCTACCTCGTCTCGGAGGCGCTCGGCTGGAACGTGGTGCCGCGCACGTGGCTCCGCGACGGTCCGCTCGGACCGGGCATGGTCCAGCTCTGGCAGGACATCGATCCGGACCAGGACGCGGTCGACCTGGTGCCCGCCGACGCCGTGCCCGACGGATGGCGGCACGTCCTCGACGGCAGCGACGAGGAGGACCGCGATATCTCCCTCGTGCACGAGGACTCGACGGCGCTGCGCCGGATGGCCGTGTTCGACGTGGTCGCCAACAACGCGGACCGGAAGGGCGGGCACGTGCTCGCGCTGCCCGACGGCCACCGCTACGGGGTCGACCACGGCCTCACCTTCCACTCCGAGCACAAGCTGCGCACGGTCCTCTGGGGCTGGATCGGCGAACCGCTGCTCGAGGAGGAGCTGACGGCGCTGGCGCTCCTGCGCGCGCAGATCGACGGACCGCTCGGCGAGGCGCTCTCGGAGCTGCTCACCGAGGACGAGGTCGCCGCGTTCGCGAAGCGCTGCGAGCGGCTCGGCTCCTTCGGCCGCTTCCCGGGCCCGCGGGGCGGGATGCCCGCGGTGCCCTGGCCGCTGTTCTGAGCCGGGCGCGGTCGGAGATCAGGACGAACGCCTGCGGAGCGGCGGAGACGCGCTGATCCTCAGGGGCGGGAGCGGGTCCCTCCTGCATCCTGAGCGGCTCAGAAGGTCCAGCCGCGGCCGAACAGCTCCTCGCCCGGCGCTCCGCCGCCTCCCGGACCCGCGCCGCGAGCGCCGAGGTAGGAGGAGACGACGGCCGCTCCCAGGTCCTCCGCCTCCGGGTTCACCACCGAGCCGCCGACCCGGCGGGCGAGCGAGTCGATGAAGCGCGCGAGGCCCGGGTCGTCGCCCAGGCGGAAGAACGTGGTGTGCGCGCCGAGGCGGAGCGACGCGTCGAGCTCGCGGACCGAGACGGCGACCGTCAGCGGGTCCGGCGGGTAGTCGAAGAAGACGCCGCCGTCGGGCTCGAGGTGCGCGGTCGGCTCACCGTCGGTGACGATGAGCAGCACCGGCTGCGCGTTCGGGTGCTTGCGGAAGTGCCGGTTGGCCAGCAGCAGCGCGTGGTGCAGGTTCGTGCCCTTGTCCCACTCCGCGTCCAGGCCCACCAGCTGCTCGACGTCCATCACCTCGGCGCGTCGGCCGAAGGCGACGAGCTGCAGCGCGTCTCCGCGGAACCGGCTGCTGATCAGGGTGTGCAGGGCGAGCGCGGTGCGCTTCATCGGCACCCAGCGGCCGTCCATCGCCATCGAGAACGAGGTGTCGACGAGGAGCGCGACGCAGGCCTGCGTGCGCGCCTCCGTCTCCTGCACCTCGACGTCGTCGATCCGGATGCGCACCCCCGAGCCGACAGGTCGGCCCTCGCCGGCGGTGCGGGTGAGGGCGTTGGTCACCGTGCGGGGGATGTCCCAGGCCTCGGTGTCGCCGAACTCCCACGAGCGCGTCGCTCCGGAGCGCTCGCCGGCCGCGCCCGCGCGCCGGACGTCGCGGGCGCCCTGACGGCCGGAGACGGTCTCGGCGATGTCGCGCAGGAGCGCCTTCCCGAGCTGGCGCATGGCCTTCGGGCTGAGGGCGAGACGGCCGTCGGAGCCGCGGCGCAGGGTCCCGGAGTCGCGCAGGGCCCGCTCCAGGCGCTTCAGCGTCTGCGCGTCGACGGAGGCGTCCTCGCCGAGGCGCTTCGCCAGCAGGTCGAGGTCGAGGTCGTCGAGGGAGGAGCGGTCCGTCTGCGCGAGCTGGTCGGCGAGGGCGTCGAGGTCGGCCAGCTCCTGGAACACGCCCGTCCCGTCGCCGAGGCCGAGCCCCTGCTCGCCGTCCATCCGCTCGGAGCCGCCCCAGTCCTCGCCGGGACGGAGCCCCCGCAGGGTCTCGTCGAGGCGGCCGAGGGACTGCATGAGCTCCGGCGTGCCGAAGGCCTCCTGGGCGAGGGCGTCGAGCTCGGCGCGCTGCTCGGCGGTCATCGAGTTGCGCATCCGCTGGGCCGCGGCCGCGCGGGCGGCGAGCGCGTCGATCAGCTCGTCCACCGACTCCGGGCCCTCGGGGAAGTACTCGCCGTGCTGCTCCATGAAGGCGTCGAACTGCTCGGGGGTGTCCTCCCCGCGCGCGTGCGCCTCGAGCAGCTCGTTCAGGTCGCGGAGCATCGCGTCGATCGCGGCGCGGTCCTCGTCGCTCGCGTTCTCGAGGGCCTGCTTCATCCCCTCGAAGCGCTGATCGAGCATCTCGCGGCCCAGGAGCTCGCGGATCCGCTCGAAGTCGGCGCGCGCCTCGGGGCTCTGCCAGCGGTAGTCGCGGAGCTCCGAGACGGCCGCGGCCGGCGAGGGCGGGAGGCTGTCGAGCTGGATCTCTGCGAGCGCGCGGTCGCCGTCGTCCATCTGCGTGTCGCGGGCGAGCTGCTTGCGCTCGGCGAGGACGGCCTTGTCGAGGAGCTCGCGGATCTCGCGGAGCGTGCCGTCGAGGTTGTTCCTCTGCGTGAGCTCGCGACGCCGCTCGGCGACGCGGGCGGCCAGGTCGTCCAGGCCCTCGCGGTCGCGGGTGCCCCGGCGGAGGAACTCGCGCAGGGCGCGCTCGGGCGAGGTGCCGCCCATCACGTCCTCGCCGATCGCGTCGAGGGCCTCCTTCAGGTCGACCGGAGGAGCGAGCGGATCGGGTCCCCCGTCGTACTTCGCGTAGCGCGCGTCGCGCTTCAGCCGCCGGTTGCCGCGCGGAGCATCAGCCATAGACGGCCTCGCCCCCGCCCGTCTCCTTGCTCAGCTTGCGCGAGAGGTAGAGGCCCTCGAGGGCGAGCTCGACCGCTCCGGCGCGGCGCCCCTCCCCCACGGCGTCGAGGCGCTCGGCGACCTCGTCGTACACGCGGGCCTCGCCCAGCAACGGCAGGCCGGCCAGGAACTCGCGGGCGGTCACCTGCTCGCCGGTCGTGATCATCGCGCCGTTCTCGACGGCCTCGACGAGCGGCCCGAGGTCGACGCCGCGCAGGTGGGCGCGGACGGTCTCGGCGGTGGCCTGACGGAGCAGGTGGTCGAGGATCTCGTCCTCGCGGCCCTCCTCCCCCGACTCGAACTCGATCTTGCCGCCGAGCACGTCGACGGCGGTCTCGAGGTCGATGGGGCGGGCGACCGCCTCCTCCTCGCCGCGGCGGGTGGCGCGGTGCAGGGCGGCGGCGGCGATCGTCTCGGCGCCGGCGATGGCGAAGCGGGCGCTGACGCCGCTGCGCTGGTCGACGGAGCTCGACTCGCGCAGGGCCCGCGTGAAGCGGGCGAGGATCTCGATGAGCGCGTCGGGCACGGTCGCGACGAGGTCCGCCTCCTGCCGGATGACGGCGACCTCGTCGACGAGGGCGGTCGGGTAGTGGGTGCGGATCTCGGCGCCGAAGCGGTCCTTCAGCGGCGTGATGATCCGGCCGCGGTTCGTGTAGTCCTCCGGGTTCGCGCTCGCGACGACGAGGACGTCGAGGGGGAGGCGGAGGACGTAGCCGCGGATCTGGATGTCGCGCTCCTCCATCACGTTGAGCATGGCGACCTGGATCCGCTCGGCCAGGTCCGGCAGCTCGTTGATCGCGACGATGCCGCGGTGGCTGCGCGGGATGAGGCCGAAGTGGATGGTCTCCGGGTCGCCCAGGCTGCGGCCCTCGGCCACCTTCATCGGGTCGACGTCGCCGATGAGGTCGGCGACGCTGGTGTCGGGGGTGGCCAGCTTCTCGACGTAGCGCTCCTCGCGGGGCTTCCACGCGACGGGCAGGTCCTCGCCCAGCTCCTCCGCTCGGCGACGGCTCTCCGTGGTGATCGGCTCGTAGGGGTGCTCGCCGAGCTCGGACCCCTCGATGACGGGCGTCCACTCGTCGAGCAGGCCGACGAGGGTGCGCAGGAGGCGGGTCTTGCCCTGGCCGCGCTCGCCCAGCAGGACGATGTCGTGGCCGGCGATGACGGCGCGCTCGACCTGCGGGATGACCGTCTCGGCGAAGCCGTGCAGGCCCGGCCAGGGGTCGCGGCCCTCGCGCAGGGCGTCGAGCAGGTTGTCGCGGATCTCGGTGCGGAGGCTCTTCTGCACGTGCCCGGAGGCACGGAGCTGGCCGAGGGTCTGGGTCGTCGGGCGCATCACCTCGGCAACGCTACGCCGCAGGTCCGACACGTGGTGGAGGTGCGGCGGATTCGCGGCGCGGGCTTGCGCGGGGGGCGCTTCGAGACACCGCTGCGCTCGAGGGACACCGCTGCTGAGGCGTCCCGGCGGGCAGCGCGGCGCCTCGGCGGTGCGGGCGGGCGCGGCGCCGCGGACGGCTCAGCGCTCGAGGCGCGGGGCGGCGGCGAGCAGGCGGCGCGTGTACTCCTCCTGCGGCGCGGCGAGGAGCGACGCGGCCGGCCCCGCCTCGACGATCCGACCCTCGCGCATCACGGCGATGCGATCGCTCATGTGGGCGATCACGCCGAGGTCGTGCGAGATGAGGAGGAGGGCGAGGCCGTGACGGCGCTGCAGGTCGTCGAGCAGGTCGAGGATCTGCGCCTGCACCGACACGTCGAGGGCCGAGACGGGCTCGTCGCAGATCAGCACGTCGGGGCGCGTCGCCAGCGCCCGGGCGATCGAGACGCGCTGGCGCTGACCGCCGGAGAGGGTCCGCGGCGAGCGCCGCTCCAAAGCGGGGTCGAGCCCCACGCTCTCGAGCAGCGCGGGCACGGAGGCTGCGCCGGCGTCACGGAGGAGGCGGCCGACGCTCCAGCGCGGGTCGAACGAGGAGAGGCTGTCCTGGTAGACGGCGCCGATCCGCGGGCGGCGGGGACGGCGGGAGCGCTCGGTCGCTGCCGACCACGGCTCGCCGAACAGCTCGACGGCGCCCCCGTCCGGACGCCGCAGCGCCAGCACGAGCCGGGCCACCGTGCTCTTGCCCGACCCGGACTCGCCGACGAGCCCCACGGTCTCGCCGCGCCGCAGCCGGAGGTCGACGTCGTCGACCGCGACCCGCACTCCTCCGCCGGGCAGCGGGAAGCGGGCGGCGAGACCGCGGGCCGCGACCACGACCTCGCCGGGGGTCTCGGGCGGGGTCGCCGGTGCGGTCGGGTCGGTGAGCCGGGAGCCGCGCGGGCGCCCGGCGGGGACGGCGGCCACGAGCGCGCGGGCCTCGGGGCTGCGGGGCGCACGCAGCACCTCGGCCGCGGTCCCCTCCTCCACCACGCGGCCGTCGGCCAGCACGAGGATGCGGTCGGCGAGGCCCGCCACCACCGCGAGGTCGTGCGAGACCAGGACGAGCGCCCGGCCGCGCGCCTTCTGCTCGGCGAAGAGCTCGAGCACGCGGGCCTGGACGGTCACGTCGAGCGCGGTGGTCGGCTCGTCGGCGACGAGCAGCGGCGGATCGAGCGCCACGGCCGCCGCGAGGAGGGCGCGCTGGCGGAGCCCGCCGGAGAGGTCGCCCGAGCGCTCCCGCATCCGCTCGGCCGGCTCCGGCATGCCGACGCTCGCCAGGGCCTCGACCGTCCGCTGCACGCGCTCGGCCGCGGGGAGGCGGCCGTGGAGGCGGAGCACGTCGCCGATCTCGCGGCCGATCGGGCGCAGCGGGTCGAGCGAGAGCAGCGCGTCCTGCGGGACGAAGCCGACGGATCCGCCGCGCAGCCGCCGCAACTCCCGCTCGCCCGCTCCGACCACCTCGGTCCCGCCGACGCGGACGCTCCCGGTCACGGCGCCTCCGCTCAGCCCCAGCAGCGCTCGCGCGGTGACGCTCTTGCCCGACCCGGACTCGCCGACGATCGCGACGCACTCCCCCGGGTCCACGCGGAACGAGACCCCGTGCACCACCTCGACTCCGTCGAAGGCGACCCGGAGCCCCTCGACGACGACCGCGCTCACCGCGCACCCCGCAGACGCCCGCCGAGGACCGTCGTCGCGATCGTGGTCAGCACGATCGCCAGTCCCGGGAACACGGTCAGCCACCACGCGCTCGCGAGGTAGGTGCGGCCCGCCGAGAGCATCGCGCCCCACTCCGGCGCGGGCGGCTCGGCGCCCAAGCCCAGGTAGCTGAGGGCCGAGGCCCAGACGATCGCCTGGCCGACGCCGAGGGTCGCCAGCACGGCGAGCGGCCCGAAGGTGTTGGGGAGGACGTGCCGGACGAGGATGCGGACGGGTCCGTGCCCCAGCACGCGCGCCGCCTCGACGTAGCCGGAGTCGCGGATGCCGAGCAGCTGCGTGCGCAGGATGCGGGCGTACCCCGGCGCGGTCGAGAGGCCGACCGCGATGGTGGCGGGGACGACTCCGGGACCCGTGACCACGATCACGAGCAGCGCGAGCAGGAGCGCGGGGAAGGCGAAGAGCACCTCGAGCACGCGGCCGATCACGCCGTCGACGACGCGGCCGCCGAACGCCGCGACCACCCCGAGCACCGCGCCGAGGACGAGGCCGATCGCGGTGGCGCTGGCGCCGATCAGGAGGGATGCGCCGGCCCCCGCGATGAGGCGGCTGAGGACGTCGCGACCGGACTCGTCGGTACCGAGCAGGTGCGCGGCACCCGGTGGGGTGAAGGCGTCGCGCGGGGCGACGGCGAGCGGATCGGAGGGGGCGAGCAGCCCGGGCGCGACGGCGGCGAGCAGGAGCAGCACGACGAAGACCGCGGCCAGCACCTCGCCGGCGCGGAGGCGGGAGGCACCCCGGCGGAGCGGGCGGGCGGCGCGCAGCTCGAGCTCGCTCACGCGACCGCCTCCCGCCGGGCCAGCCGCGGGTCGATCACGCGGGTCAGCAGATCGGTGGCGAGCGTCACGACGATGTACGCCAGCGCCGTGACCAGCACGACACCCGTCACCACCGGCACGTCACGGACCGTCACCGCCGCGAGGAGCGTCCGGCCGAGCCCCGGCCTCGCGAAGATCGTCTCGACCACCACGGCCCCGCCGATCAGGTAGCCGAACGCCCAGCCCGAGAGCGAGACGCCCGGCAGCACCGCGTGGCGCAGCGCGTGGCGGGCGCGGACGCCGAGCTCGCCCTCGCCGCGCGCCCGAGCGGCGAGCACGAACGGCGACTCCAGCGCGTCGAGGAGGGATCGGCGCATCACCTGGCCGAGGAAGCCCGCCAGCGGGATCGCGAGGGTGAGCGTCGGCAGCACCAGCCCGGCGGGCGACCCGGCGCTGACCGGGGGCAGCCAGCGCAGCGCGGTCGCGAAGACGGCGATCAGCACGGTCGCCAGCCAGAAGTGCGGGAGCGCGGCCGCCGTGAGCTCGAGGCCGGACCCGACCGCGGCGGCGAGGCGGCCGCCCCGGGTCGACCAGAGGGCGGTCGCCAACGCGAGGATCCATGCGGCGGTGAGCGCGAGCACGGCGAGCAGGAGGGTGCCGGGCAGCTGCTCGCCGAGGATCTGCGCGACGGGAGTGCGCAGGGAGTAGGAGGTGCCGAGGTCGCCGCGCGCGAGCCTGCCGAGCTGCACCAGGTACTGCACGAGGAGCGGCTGGTCGAGGCCGTACTGCTCCCGCACCGCGGCGAGCGCCTCGGGCGACGCCTGCGAGCCCGGACCGCCGAGGATCGCCTGCGCCGGATCGCCGGGGACGAGGCGGATGAGGACGAAGACGGCGGTCGCGACGGCCCACAGCACCACGAGGGCGCCGCCGAGGCGGAGGAGCACGCGGCGGATCATGCGGGCGGGCGTCCTCTCTGGTCGGGGCGATGGAGGGGGGCGTCGTCGAGGTCCGCTCCCTCCGGAGCACGCGATGCGCGACCGTCGGCGGCTACTCGACCAGCATGGAGGACGGACCCCTGCTGATCGAGCAGCCCGCGGAGCGGGCGTCTCGAGATCCGCCCGTCCCGATCGCGGGGTCTCGGTGCGCCGCCGCGGCGACTACTCGACCGGCGTGCGTCCGCTCTTCGATCGGTGCAGGCGGCTCTCCGGGGCCGGGTCAGACCCAGGCGTCGGCGAACCAGGGGGTCGACACGGTGTCGAGGGCGACGAGGCCCTGGACGGCCGACCGGTGCAGGTAGTGGTTCTGCTGGTCGTAGAGCGGCAGGATCCAGTAGCCCTCGAGGACGATCCGCTGGGCCTGCTCGTACAGGTCGGCGCGGGCGTCCTCGTCGGTCGTGGCGCTCGCCTGCTCGAGCAGCGAGTCGAGCGCGGGGTCGGCGATCTGCGCGTGGTTGGCGAAGTAGCCGCTCGGCGCGGGGGTGATGCCCGAGGAGGAGTAGAGGATCCGCAGCACGTCGGGTCCGACCTTCGTGTACGGGGCGCTCACCAGCTCGTACTCGTTCGACGCGAGCGCGGTGTACCAGCTCGACAGGTCGAGCAGGCTGATCCGCACGTCGAAGCCGAGGGTCTTCGCCGAGGCCTGGATCTGCTCGAACAGCGACTGCTCGGCCGGGATCGACTGGTTGGTGCTGACGGGGAAGCGCAGCGTCAGCGGCGTGCCGTCCTTCTCGCGGATGCCGTCGCCGTCCGAGTCCACCCAGCCGGCCTTCTCGAGCAGGTCCTCGGCGGCGGCCGTCTCGGAGTCGGACCCGGCGTCCTCGAAGAGCGACGGGTCGGAGTACGCGGTCGCCTCGCGGCTGGACAGCGGGGAATAGGAGCGCTCGGCGGTGCCGAAGAAGAGGGAGTCGATCGCGTCGTTCACGCCGACGCCGCGGACGAACGCCTCGCGGACGGACTCGTCGTCGAACGGCGCCTGCCCGGAGTTGAGCTCGAGGCGGTTGACCGAGCCGGGCCGGGGCGCGTCGAGCTCGACGAGGTCGGTGGCTCCGGTCGCGGCCTTCAGTGTGTCGGGCTGGGCGTTGTCGAGCACGTCGACCTCGCCCGACTGCAGCGCCGCGTAGCGGGTGGCGGAGTCGGGGATGAAGCGCCAGGTGATGCTCGCCAGGTGCGCGGGGCCCTCGTGGCCGTCCCCGGTCGGGCCGGTCGACGCGTCGTAGGCCGCGTTGCGGGTGAGGGTCACGTGGTCCTGCTTGACCCACTCCGAGACGGTGAAGGGGCCGGTGCCGACGGGCGCCTCGCAGTTCGCCTCCTCGCCGCGGGCGATGCCGGCGGGCGACTCGATCGCGGTCCACGGCTGCGCGAGCGACTCGAGCAGCGCACTGTCCGGCGCGGTCAGGGTGAAGCGGGCGACGGTCGGCGAGACCGCGGTGACGGAGGCGACCTTCGCCACGGCGAGGTAGCCGGTGGAGGACTTGGTCGCCGGGTCCTGCAGGTGCGCGATGTTCGCGGCGACCGCCTCCGCGTCGAGGGCGGTGCCGTCGGTGAAGGTCGCGCCCTCGCGCAGGGTGAAGTCGTAGCTGAGCGCGTCGTCCGAGACGGTCCACGACTCGGCCAGCCACGGCGTGATGGTGCCGTCGGCGTCGCGCGAGACGAGCGACTCGATCACCTGTGTCGCGAGGAGCGCCTGCGGGTAGTTGCCGCCGACGTGCGGGTCGAGGCAGGTGGGCTCGGCGTCGCCGGACGCGTAGGTGAGGGTCCCGCCGTCGACGGGGGTGCTGGAGGCGTCGGGCGTCTCGGCGGTGCAGCCGCTGAGCAGGAGCGCGGCGGCCGCGACGGCGGCGGGGAGGGCGAGGAGGCGGGAGCGCAGCGGCATGACGTCTTTCGTGGAGGGGTCGGGGGTGCACGCGTTTCTTGGACGCGACCCAGGAAACGCTAGCAGGGCGTGGAGGCGGCGGGCGGGGACTGCTCGGATCCGTGGAGGAGCGCCCGGATCCCGCGCTGGGGAGGGACGAATCGCGCTGGCGGAGATTCCCGACGCGCCTGTCGGTGGGGATCGGCCTCCGCTCTCCTACTGTCGACGCATGACCTCCGCCGTGCTCGCCCTCCTGTTCGGCTCCGCCGTCGCCCTCGTGGGCCTCGTGCCCTGGGCCGCCCTG
Organism: Rathayibacter sp. AY1E8; assembly: GCF_002931415.1. Classification (NCBI taxonomy): domain Bacteria; kingdom Bacillati; phylum Actinomycetota; class Actinomycetes; order Micrococcales; family Microbacteriaceae; genus Rathayibacter; species Rathayibacter sp. AY1E8. The sequence continues at coordinate 243 of NZ_PSVI01000006.1, read as the reverse complement.
CAGTACCGGCGCCGCGGCGTCCTCGGGATCGGCAACGCGGTGCTGGCCTTCGCCGCCGTGGTCTACGCGCTCGCCCTCGTCACCTACACGCTCCTCCCCCTGCCCGACGAGGCGACGGTCGCCGCCGCCTGCCGCACCGGATCGGGTCCGCAGCTGCGCCTGTTCGCCTTCGTCGCGGACATCGCGAAGGAGGGCGGGATCGACGGGCCCCGCGCGCTGCTGACGAACCCCGCGTCCGCGCAG